>DUTL01000326.1 GCA_012842105.1 Candidatus Fermentithermobacillaceae bacterium
GGCCGGCGCCCGGTGTGGTATTTATGCCGTTCCACTTCGCTGAAGCGGCAGCCAACGTGCTGACTAATCCGGCTTTGGATCCAAAGGCAAAAATTCCTGAGTTTAAGGTATGTGCTGTGCGCATAGACCGGCTTCCTCATGAAGGCAATCAAGAGGTGCCGGTGATTCCTGTTGAGACAAGCCAGCCGGCAGCCGGCCAGGAATCAGCTTCCCCGGCTGATGTAGGTTCAGCTCATGCATACGACGCTCAGGATTCGGGTTCAGATACCCTTTGATCTAGGATTACACTGGTTGTGCTGATTACACTATGAAAATGAGAAATAGCCATATCACCGGCGTGGTGCTCGCCGGAGGAAAAAGCGCAAGAATGGGCTTGGACAAGGCCTCTCTGGTCATCGATGGCAGGCAGATGATCATGTATGTTGTTGATGCACTCAGAGAGGCCTTTTCAGACATCCTTGTTGTGGCTAAGGATGCAAACGACTTTCGTGTGCCGGGGGTCAAAACGATTGGCGATTGCATAGAGGGGAACGGCCCCCTTGTTGGGATTTACAGCGCCCTTTCACTGTGCAAAACCCCCTATTGTTTCGTTATTGCCTGCGATATGCCATGTGCTGACTCCAACCTGATAAAATGGATGGCCGCGGCGTGTGATGGCTATGACATCTTTGTGCCTAGGCTCGGTTCATACCTTGAACCGCTGTTTGCACTGTACTCCAGAAACTGCATGGCTCCAATTAAAGACAGCCTGGCGAAAGGAGACTACCGCGTAAGAAGCATATTCTCCCAGGCCAATGTGGGTTATGCAGATGAATCTGACATCCGGGCCATTGATCCTGAACTGAGGTCTTTCGTCAACATCAATACAAAAGATGACTTAATGTCATTGCTTGATATAAAGAGGCAACCTGCTGCCAAAGCTGTAGGATCTTCAAAGATATGAGCTCAACGATAGGTTCGGGCGATATAATTCATATGTAACATATGACACGGCTTGACGGTAAGCGCATGCGCGCTTTGCTAAGGTGTTCCGGCATGTAAATACATGAAAAGAGGGTTCGGGAATGGGCCATACTTCAGATTATGCAGACTATACAGAAGTTCCCGCAAAAAGATTCTTTGAGTCAGGTACAGATGGCCAAAGAGCCAAGGAAACATCAGACACAGTCATAGCCGAAGCGAGCCTAACAGTTCTTTACCGTAACGTTTCAGTCAATATTCCATCGTGTTCGCCGTCCAACACAAGTTATCTTGCTGTAGGGCACCTTATTACCGGAGGGTTAATCAGATATGCGGACCGCGTATCGGAATTACGGTACCTACCAGGGGAAGATGTAATTTATGTGGAGACTGAACAAGCAGTTACGCAAGGAACGCCGCCGGAGACAACCAAAGTACCGCAAACACCGGAACCTCCAGAACTACCCGAGCCGCCAGATCCACTGGAGCTGCCTGAACTACGGAAACGGCCCGAGCTACCGGAACTGCATAAACTGCCGGAACCGCCTGAAGCAGCCACAGTGGGCAGCCTCGAATACGTGTCTCCTGCTTTGGAACCCTGTCCCATGTTCAACCCAGGAGCCATATGTGACATATTCGATGACCTGCTCCAACGCTCCTCGCTTTTCAAAATGACAGGTGCTTGCCACGCTGCAGCTTTGTGTGACGAAAATGGAATTGTGCTGTGGCATGAAGACATAGGCCGCCACAATGCCGTAGACAAGGTAATAGGCCATGCATTTCTCGAGAAGATCCCTCTTAACGATAAGATGCTTGCTATAACCGGTAGGATTAACTCAGAGATCGTAGATAAGGTTGTTTCAGCCAACATTCCGGTAGTGGCGTCAAAAGCGCCTCCAACGGATGTGGCAGTAAGAACCGCTCAAAAGGCAGGAGTAACTGTAATAGGGTTTGTCAGAAACCGGCGGATGACGGTGTATTCGAATTCAGAACGGGTGGTGCACAAAAACCCTACCGACCGTAATGATACGGACCCTGGCTAATCGTGATATTAAGCCTCGGAGACCCGGGGGCCGGAGGGCCCTGGGAGGCCTGGAGGGCCGGGGGCCGGGCAGGCAACGGTGTGTCTGGCCACGCCGCAGCGCCCGGCTAATGACTTTCAGCTGTGATTGCAAAACGTAACCCAAAACATGATCGCTAAGTTGTCCGCTGACAAAAACGCATTTGGGAGGAGTATGACAATGAAAAGGTCGATGATAGGGTTTGCCATACTGGCAGCAATAAGCGGGTACTTATACGTAACAGGACTTGTACAAAGCATATCCCTTGGCTCGCTGGCGGCAGCGCCTCTTGCAGTTGCCGTGCTTACCCTCGCGGCAGGATACCGGTTCGAGTTGCCTACAGCCCAAAACGCTGAGAATGAACCCCTTGACGCTTCCGACCTAAAACTGTTTGTCTCGGTTATTGGAGGAGCTCTGGCCAGCTACTGGTTGAACGTAACACTTGGGTTGGGGGCAGTGTTAGGTGCCGGCCTGGTTGCAGTGCTTGCTGCGCTGATTTTGCCAGGCTTAAGCGTACCCATCACTTGCGGGAGCTTTTGCGGTATGGCATCTACAA
>DUTL01000327.1 GCA_012842105.1 Candidatus Fermentithermobacillaceae bacterium
AAACCGGAATTGGGCTTCTTACATTCTACTTCAGATAGCTTTGTAAGAGTAACTTCTACTTTTCTCAAAAACACTGGAAGCAACCAACCTGTGCGGGTGTTGTTTTCGGCCTTAATTGTAAAAGTAACTTCCAGTGTTTTTGAGAAAAGTAGAAGTTACTTTTACAAAGCTATCTGAAGTAGAATGTAAGAAGCCCAATTCCGGTTTGGTCACGATTTAGGGCTAAAACCGGAGGAACGAACCATGGAAAGCAGACAGATCTTTGAAAACAGAAAACACAAGCACCTGACTTTGAACGACCGTTGCATTATCCAGGAAGGACTTCTTAAGGAGAAGACATTCAAAGAAATTGGGCAGCAGCTTGGCAAAGATCCAAGCACGATATCGAAGGAGATACGGCGCAATTTTACACGCGTGCGGCCAAAGGATTTTGGAAGGCCAAGGAACATTTGCACGAAACGTCAAACCTGTTCTGTCCATGGTCTGTGCAGCAGGTATCCAAATTGCGTGGCAGATCTTTGCCGGTATTGTAAATCATTGGACTGCAATGAACGTTGTCCTGAATTTGAACCTATCCTGTGTCTCAAACTGAAACGGCCACCTTATGTCTGCAACGGCTGTGAGACCTTCGTAAGTGTTACAAGTTTAAACAAGTATATGATGCTCAACTGGCCGAAAAGAAGTACTGCACGACGCAAAAAGAATCGCGAGTAGGCATCAATGTTACCGAAGCCGAACTGGAAGAGTTAGATCTTCTGATTACTCCTCTCATCAAGAAGGGATAATCCCTCTATCACATTTGGTGCCATCACAAAGACGAGATACCTGTTAAGGTCAAGACTTTGAATACATACACAGACATGGGTGCTTTTGACCTAGTATTTCCGCTTAAGCACCTTACTCCTGGTCTTTTTGCTGGAATCAAAAACTCAAGCAGCTGTTCAGTGTGTTTTGGGGTGACAGAATCACTGTCCATTGACACCTCCGGTGTGAAAATTGGCCTAAACACCCGGTGGGGGCGGCTCCTCGTTTGACTTGCCTCGTAGCGCAACGTATATGGAAAGATGCCCCAATGTGCCCAATACCAGTGGAATGACCAGCATACGTAGATTGACTGCCGATATCAGGGTGCCTTCACCGGAGATCAATGCGGGAGGCGACAGCCTGCAACTGTATCCCATGTGCTCCAGTCTGGCGGCTGCCTGGCCTGTGATGATATTTCCCATTTCGGCCAGCGCGGATTCTGCCATCTGGCCATACAAAGGCACAGGGCTGCCTAGCATTTGTGCGGCGATGTTCTTTGCGGTTCGGCGGTTCATTGAATACAGAACAATTCCCTCGGTGACTCCGGTTACTCCTATCAACACAGTGATGTCTTCACGGGTTGAGTGACATGATTCTATTCTGGGCTTGTGCCGGGAAATATCAGTCTCCATCTCCTGTTTGAAAAAAACAATGGCGCCTTCTACAAACGGGTTGATTAACTCTGCCCTGAGCATTTATATCCCTCCTGAAAGCTCCGGAGAAACTGACAGACCTCATCACATTGATTTATTTGAGATGTGTCACATGTTGTCCTGCCATGTTATCCGCCAGTTGGGAACAGGCTCGTATTAATCATCGTGTTAATGGTCGAATTGATGATACTTAAACAATATGGCCGCATTCATGAGGCTGACACGGCATCGTCTCCTTGTGCCAGCATGCCATTGCTTACTATTGTCTGGGCGAATTCCAGCAACATGTCTTTGTTGGACTGTTCCAAATGTTCAACTTGCCGGGAAAACGAATGAATCAAGTTCTCGATATCCGGAAGCATTTTGCGGGCCTCCCGTACCAGGAGCCCTCCTATGAGCAGTCCGGTAAACAGGGGAAGTGTCATACCGTTGTCAGAACCAATTTCAAGGATTCCCCTGAGTGCAACCAGATCAAGCCCTTTGCGCTTGGCTTCAATGATCAGAAACGTAAGAAAAGCAGCGCAGTATGCAACAGGCGACGAATTATACTTGGTTTTGCTAAGATCAAGGGGCCGAGCCGTTTCTTTGTTCGACGCCATGGTTATCTTCTTCAGCAGATCATTTCTAACATGTTGCCACTCATATTCTATAGATGGCTGAGGGGGTTGCTTCTTAAAGCGATACGATTCAACCAGGTTGAACCCCTTCTCTGTCGGCCTGAACAGTACTTGAGACCGACCTGGCAAACCTGCCCTGTTAACTGAGTATGATCTCTCCGCAAGGCCGTCTTCAACCAGTTCCCGCATCATGTCGTAGGCGGTCCATTTCGATACAGACATACGTTCGGAAACATCTACATAATGAACAGGGGTTCCTTTTGGGCTTACCAGGTCAACGAGAGCCTCAAGGAACTCAAACCGCCTTTTGCTCAGTCTCACCTAATCGCCTCCTAAGGCTCAGTTGTTTGTACCATATGTTGCTTTCGTTCAGTTGTCAATGGCCCGGGCAAAGCACCGGTGCCACGCCCTGCAAATTCGGGGGCGCTACTCTCAGCCTGTTCTTGCATGGGCCTTGTATGAGAAGGGATGCTAGGTTGTCTTAATGGGTTCTTCTACACCAACCTTATCGGCTATTTCCCCCCATGCCTTAGCATAACCGTGAAGCGGCCGGCAAAGTTGCGCCGCTGTAACTCCGTTTTTCTGAGTTGGATAAGCGTTTGTTTCCTCTACCATTTTTTGCAGCCATTCAGGATTGTCAATAATCGGGCAGGGCCTCATGTGGTTCGAGTTGAACGGTTGGTTCTTTTGGTATTCCATGAAAAGCGGCGACTTTAGCGCCTCCACCAGGCTGGTGTCCCTTATGTTTACGTTAGCGTAGTGCACAAAGGCGCATGGTTCAACATCGCCCATAGCATTAATATGGAAGTAGTTTCGCCCGCCGGCTATGCATCCTTGGGTAAACGGGCCATCGTTCCAAAAATCTGCCACGAATATGGATTTTTCCGTACGCCACTTTCTGACTTGCTGAAGCATGAATAGCCTCTGCTCAGGAGTAGCCATGTATTCAAGGTCAGAGTCCCCGCCAACCGGCACATATGTGAACAACCATCCGAGGATACAGCCTTTTTTGATCATCAAGTCTATCCATTCGTCACTGCCTAGGATCTCTGTATTTTCCCTGGTATAAGTACCTGAGAACCCGAAAGGTACGCCTGCTTCTTTCAGGTTGTCCATAGCTTGCATTACCTTTTTGAATACGCCTTTGCCGCGGCGTGCATCAGTCTGCTTCTCAAACCCTTCAAGGCTTATGGCAAATGTCATGTTGCCCACTTCGGCAAATTGCTGAGCTCTTTCCTTTGTAATCAACGTGCCGTTGGTGAAAACATGGAATACTGATTCATCGTGGGCCTTTGCCAGTGAGATCAGATCGTCCATCCTTACAGTGGGTTCGCCACCTGAAATGACGAAAAAGTTTACTCCCATATTTTCGGCTTCAGTCATCACCCTGTTCAGTGTTTCATAGTCCATATCTTGAGACTTGTCATATTCCGCTGCCCAGCATCCTTTGCACCTCAGGTTGCATCTGCCTGTAGGGTCGATAAGGATTGCCCACGGAATATGCACTCCATATTTTTGCTCCCCTTGCTTGCGTCTCTCCGGGCTGAGCATTCCTGCGTTCAAGAACATGTTGACTCCTAATTTTTCAACGACATTCGGCGCAAGCTGGTTGATGCCTCTGACAGCCAACTGCCTCCAGTTGTTGTTTTCGTCGGCGAACATCTCTGCCCACTGCTTGGCGTAACCCTTATGGACAGGCTCCCTGGCAAGGCGTTCTCCCCATTTGGCCAGGTTGACAAGGTTCTTCTCAGGATTGTTCCTGATGTATCTGAGCCCTTGCTTCAGGGCAGCTTCGCCGATCATCGACTTAGCGAGTTCAAAAGACATTGTTTCCGGTTCCTCCTTACTCAAATTTCTGTGGTCCCAAAAGGCCCAAAAACTTGGCTAAAAAACACCGTATGCTATACAGGTGAGAATTTGTGTGCTATGCATGTTACTTATTAAACATAGCTCCTAGGGTAGGTTTTGCTGCCACTTCCTTGTTTCTATATATGGCGAGTTGCAAACCTGTTATTACAAATCGTGAGCCCCAAAAGACCAAAATACTACTAGTAGAGTATTCCAAAAGTGGATTTGATGTCAAGCCGGATTCTCCCAATGAGTGTGTCAAGTAGTTGTGGCTGGAAACCACAACTACATGGAATGACTTTTATGGGGAAATTTCCATTTAGAGTAATGAATTGGAAGGAGATTTGCAAATATGAGCGAATATAGCCTTAACTCACAAGAAAAGGAGGAAGGAAATGAAGAGATTCACCCGTTTTTCGTGTTTGTTGTTGTCTTTAGTGTTAGCCCTAACGTTGTTGGCAAGCTGCACACCGGAAAAAGAGACGGAACCAGGCCCTGGCGCAGAAACTCCGGCGCCTTTCAAGATTGGAATTGTTACAGGAACTGTGTCACAGGGTGAAGATGAGTATCGAGCGGGCGAGCAGATGAAAGAACGGTATGGCGATAGAGTAGTCCATGTTACGTATCCGGACAACTTTATGGCAGAGCAAGAGACCACCATCGGCCAGATGGCAGGGCTTGCGTCTGATCCGGATATCAAGATCATCGCCATATGCCAGGGTGTTCCGGGAACAGCCGCGGCAATTGATAAGATCCGGCAGACCAGGGATGATATTGTCATCGTAGTGGTAAGCCCCCACGAAGACGCTGCCATGATGGATACAAAGGGAGATCTGGTATTGGATGTTAATAACCTCACCAGAGGAGCCTCCATTGTAAGACTGGCAAAGGAGATGGGAGCAGAGAAGTTCCTCCACTACTCATTCCCGAGACACATGTCCATGGAGCTTCTTGCTAAACGGCGTGAGCAAATGGAAGAAGAATGCGAGAATTTGGGTTTGGAGTTTGTTTTTGTAACTGCTCCTGACCCAATGGGCCCAGATGGAATTCCAGGCGCTCAGAAATTCATCCTCGAAGATGTACCCAGACAGGTGGACCAGCATGGTAAGAACATCGCTGTATTTAGCACTAACTGTGGCATGCAAGAACCTCTTATCACAGCCGCACTGGAAACCGGCGCAATCTTCCCTGAGCAGTGTTGCCCAAGCCCCACTCACGGTTATCCAGGAGCCCTTGGTTTGGATGTTAGCGGCATAGCAGGAGATATGCCCAAAATCGTTGCTGCCATTGATGAGAAGATTGTTGAAAAGGGAGGAGCCGGACGTTTTGCAACATGGCCGGTACCTATCAACATGGCTCTTCTGAGAGGCGGAATTGAACTGGCGATTCTGGCTGTAGAAGGCGAAGCTGAACTAACAAACATCGACGACCTATCCAAGGCACTGGAAAAGGAAACAGGAGTCCCAGTAGAGTTGCAGCGGTATAGCGAAGAAGGCAATATGTTCCTCGGTATCGTTGGTTCGGTGGTTTTCGGTAAAGACAAGTAAATAGCAAGGGGAGATAGCCCCGCCCATTCATGCTGAAGGCAAATTGCGGCGGCCAGGCGCCAGCCAATTGCCAGTCAAGTACCAGGGTAAGGGCTTCTCCCCAACTTTCCTTTGGGAGTTGAGGCTATGGCAGAAGATTACGTTCTGGAGATGCATGGCATAACCAAGCACTATTTTGGAAACCGTGTATTAAACGATGTAACGCTAAGGGTCAAACCCGGGGAAATTCATGGACTTGTCGGAGAAAACGGCGCAGGAAAAAGCACCTTGATGAACATACTTTTCGGAATGCCTGTGATTCATTCCACCGGTGGCTTCCAGGGGGAAATTAAGTACTGCGGGAATCAGGTGATTTTCAATTCTCCCAGGCAGGCTTTGGAATCGGGAATAGGTATGGTGCATCAGGAGTTCATGTTGATCCCAGGGTTTACAGTTGCAGAAAACATCAAACTTAACCGTGAACCTCTGAAAGATTCGTTTTTAACAAAGGCTTTCGGCCAGCGTATGAAGAAACTGGATTGGTTGAGAATCAGATCAGATTCCAGGGCAGCTCTCGATACTGTCGGCCTCGGAATTGACGAAATGCTTCCTGTTGTGGGCCTGCCTGTTGGTTACATGCAGTTCATCGAAATAGCCCGTGAAGTTGATAAAGAAGGTGTCAGACTCCTTGTATTTGACGAGCCTACCGCTTTGCTTACAGAGACTGAATCAGAGCAACTTCTGTCAGCAATAAAGAGAATAGCAGCCACCGGAGTTGCTGTCATATTCATTTCCCACAGGCTTGATGAGGTGCTTTCCATCTGCGAAAACGTCACGGTAATGAGGGACGGGGAAGTCGTTACATCTGTGGGCACACCGGATCCTACTACTACCATAGAAAGAATCGCCGAGCTTATGGTAGGCCGCAAAGTAGAGAGGCCCGAGTATGCAAAAAGAACTCAGGAGCCAAGCGATGAAGACACAATCCTTAACATTGAGAATCTGGAAGTTGACATGCCTGGAGAAGAGGTGCATGGTATCACCCTCAGTGTTAGGCGAGGTGAAATCCTTGGAATCGGCGGGCTTGCAGGCCAGGGGAAAATCGGTATCAGCAACGGAATCATGGGGCTTTTCCCTGCTCAGGGGCTTGTGACGAAAGACGGCTCAGAAATTCCTCTAAATGACCCGGGGCATGCATACCAACAGAAACTTGCTTTCCTCTCTGAGGACCGCAAGGTAGTAGGGCTTATTCTTGACAGGCCCATTGAGTATAACGTAACCGTTGTTGCCACTCTGGTTAAGTCTATGTTCCAGAAAACCTTTGGCGCCAGATCTCGGGGGATCGAAATACGGGACAAGAAAAGCGCCTGGAATTTCACCATGCAGATGATTAGGGAGCTGGATATCAGGTGTACCGGGCCGGGCCAGATTGTCAGGCGGCTTAGCGGCGGGAACCAACAGAAGGTTTGCATTGCCCGGGCCCTTGCATTGGAGCCCGAAATCCTGCTTGTGTCTGAACCCACAAGAGGGATAGACGTGGGGGCAAAAGAGAGAATTTTGGACCTGCTGGTTAGTCTCAACAGGGAAAAAGGGATGACAATAATACTCACAAGCAGTGAACTGGCAGAACTCAGGAAGGTCTGCGATAGGATTGCCGTCATATATGGAGGAAACCTTGTAGACATCCTTTCGCCTGATGATTCAAATGCTAGGTTTGGCTTGACGATGTCCGGGAGGAGGGCGGAGGCACAATGAGTTTAGGCACTGACAACCCAAAGGAGATTGACAGTCTTAAGGATTCAAGAGATGCAAGCAGCGTATCTGCTGCACGCATTGGTTCAGGCATGTTCTCCAGAGTATTGAACACTGTAGGGCTTCCAAGGCTCACAGTAGGCGGTTTTGTAGTTGCCCTTTTCGTCCTCGGAGGCATGAAAGGCCTGCCCTTGCACAATTTGCTTAGCAACTCCATTAGCAGGTTTGCCATGAATGCAGTCATGGCCCTTGCCATGGTTCCTGCGGTTCAGTGTGGGATAGGCCCTAACTTTGGCCTCCCAATCGGACTGTTGGCGGGTTTAACCGGTATGGTTTCAGCCCTTGAGTTAGGGCTCAGAGGATTTGACGGCCTTTTCGTGGCGATGATTATAGGTGGCGGGCTTGGCACACTCCTGGGGATAGGTTTTGGACTATTCCTAAACAAGGTTAAGGGCCAGGAGATGATGGTTGGGACTTACGCCGGATTTGCCGCTGTGTCACTCATGTGTATTCTTTGGTTGGTACTGCCGTTTAGAAATCCCGAACTCATATGGGTTCTGGGCGGGAAAGGGCTCAGGCTCACAATTAGTCTAAAGGATGCATTTGGCCATTTGTTTGATAAGTTATGGAGGTTCAAGATTGGCGGGGTTGAAATCCCTACAGGTTTGATAGGGGTGGTCTTTGGCCTAACCGCTGCTTACAAGTTATTCGAGATGACCAAAGTAGGAATCGCCATGGATCTGGCTGGACAGAATGAGCGGTTTGCCCGGGCTGCGGGGGTCAACTGCGAACAGATGAGGATAATTGGGACTGCGATTTCCACGGCGTTAGGGGCAGTTGGGATAATTGTGTATGCCCAAAGCTACGGTTTCATCCAGTTGTATACTGCTCCGCTGCTTATGGCTTTTCCCGCTGTTGCCTCAGTCTTAATCGGAGGGGCTACCCCTTTATCAGCATCGGTATCAAACGCTCTTGTAGGCACTCTGCTCTTTCAGTCGCTTCTGGCTACTACCGTTCCTGTGGCGCAAAGCGTAGTTGGCGGGGATATCAGCGAGATTGTGCGGCTTATCGTTTCTAACGGGATGGTACTTTACGCATTGACCCGGGGACACGGAGGTGGCAACGGTGAATAGGGATTACAGGAAACGCATTTTCAAGAAGAATCAACCGAATGAGGCCTCACCTTCTGATAGCCGTTTTCTGAGGCCCGGTGGCCGGGGCTTTACAATACTGGGCCTCAGAGAGATCCTCGTAAGAAACATAGTTCCCATAATGTTTGTCGTTCTCTGCCTTTTGGGTGTGCGATGGAGCGGTAAACCTGCGCTTTTCCTCCTTCAAGAAGTGGTATTTCGCATGAGCCGGAACTCTTTTTTGGTACTTTCATTGGTTATCCCCGTTATGGCTGGATTAGGGCTTAACTTTGGCCTTGTTATAGGCGCCATGGCCGGCCAGGCCGGGCTGATTTTTGTGGCGGCAAGGCAGATCCCGGGCATGCCGGGGTTTTTGACGGCGTGCCTGGTGGCTTTACCCCTGGCCCTTGGACTGGGCTACATGATCGGAAAGATCATGAACAAGGCAAAGGGCAGGGAGATGATTGCCGGGATGATCCTTGGGTTTTTCATGAACGGAATATACCAGCTGGTGTTCTTGTTCGGTATAGGTACTGTAATACCGTTTTCAAACAAAAATATGGTGCTGCCAAGGGGCATCGGGCTGCGGAACACTGTCGAACTCAAGTCAATCAAATGGGTACTGGATGACCTGGCAATGGCCAAGATAGGGAAGGTGCGGGTTCCCCTTGCCACCCTGGCTCTCAGCGCAGCTCTTGCGTGGCTTATCACAGGGCTTTACAGGACTAAGCTTGGGCAAGATATAAGGGCAATAGGGCAGGACATGAAGGTAAGCCAGGTTGCAGGCATTCAGGTGGACCAGACGAGAGTAGTTGCTATGATGATTGCCACAGTGCTGGGGGCGATTGGACAGATTGCCTTTTTGCAGAATATCGGCACCTTAAATGTATATGACAGCCACGGCCAAATAGCGACTTTTGCCATTGCAGCAGTGCTTGTAGGAGGGGCGACTGTGTCAAGGGCCACTGTTGGCCAGGCGCTTCTGGGCACGTTCTTGTTTCACCTGCTTTTTATTGTGTCTCCCTACGCCGGGCAGAACTTGCTTGGAAGCGCCCAGGTAGGCGAGTATTTCCGTGTATTCATCGCTTACGCAATTATCGCGGTCAGCCTTGCGCTTCACTCAATGCAGAGAGCAAGGTCAATGGCATCAAGGCGATGAAACGGGGGGGCGCAGGCGTCCCCCTGTTCCCCTTTCTCCATTCCGCCTGTTGCTGAGTCTCAATTGGCAATGCGCAATTCCGGCCCAGGGCTTTTTGACGGTTTCAGAGTTCACAATATATAATCCGGCTTAGAGGATATTTTGGTCTTTTGGGATAATTGACATGGACAGGAATATACTGTCACCAACTTGTTTTGACCGGAGGGAATTAATAATGCCATCAGTGAGAATTGTGACTGACAGCGCCTGCGATATAGAGCCGAACTATCTTGAAAGCCTTGGCGTTACAGTTGTTCCGCTTATGGTTCGCTTTGGTGAAGAATCGTACGTGGACAACTACGAAATGCGAGGAAAGACTTTTTACGACAAACTCAGAACTTCTCAAGTACTTCCGAGAACGTCATCTCCTTCAGCGGGAGCTTTTCATAAGGTTTTCGATCAACTGACCGTGGATGGTTCAGGAGTCGTTGCGATTCTCTTGTCTGAAGTTCTCAGCGGTACATATCAAGCTGCGCAGATGGCTGCATCTATGTTGCCCGACAGGAAGATAGCTATCATAAACTCAAGAACCGCTTCTGTAGGATATGGCCTGGTTGTGTTGGAGGCCCGTGATCTAGCAGAACAGGGAGCAGGTTTTGAGGACGTCAGGGACGCGGCTCAGTCTATGGTTGACAGGCTGGTCACAATGTACGCTGTTGATACGTTAGATTACCTTTACAAGAATGGCCGCATAGGCAGGGCAATGCATTTTTGGGGTTCCATGCTCAGCATGAAACCTATTTTGGTACTGGACCCTGAAGGTTACGTGTCGGGGCAGGACCGGGTCCGTGGAAAATCCAGGGTGATTCCCAGGCTAATTGAACTTGCAGGGGAAAGGGTACCTTTTGGCAGCAGGATAAGACTGGGCATGTGCCATGCTGATGTTCCCGCGGAGGGGGCCAAATTGGTTGCTGCGGCTAAGCAAAAGTGGGATGTAGTTAGAACGGTTGAAACCGAGATAGGCGGAGTGATTGGTATACATAATGGCCCGGGAACCCTGGCATTGATAGTTCTACCTGTTGAGTAGGGTGGTGTAGTGTTCCTGTGAGTATGTTCTTGTGGCAAAGCTCTGAGCTTGAGATGTCGTTATAGTCGTCATGGCGGTATGTTTTGAGCGGAACCGGTGGGTTTGTGGCAGCTCAATTACTGCCACCGCCCAAATACACCTGTTTGTCTTGACCCCATAGCACCTTTTTAGTAGAATATCACGTGCAGCCATGATAACATGACTGCGTTTGCGGGTGTAGCTCAGTGGTAGAGCCCCAGCCTTCCAAGCTGGTTGCGAGGGTTCGATTCCCTTCACCCGCTC
>DUTL01000328.1 GCA_012842105.1 Candidatus Fermentithermobacillaceae bacterium
GGCATACAGTGTCGCTTGCTGCCATCAATGATGTGCCTGGCCGGGCTGAAGTGACAATCGGCGGAAGGGTTTTGTCAGTTAAGAAGATAATAACAATGAAACAAAGGCCATTTCTTCCCCTGTTCTAGTTATTATCTTCTTAACTGACAAAACCCTTCCGCCGATTGTCACTTCAGCCCGGCCAGGCACATCATTGATGGCAGCAAGCGACACTGTATGCCGTTTTAGAAATTCCCTGTACTTATCTAAAGGATGCCCCGAAAAATACATGCCGAGCAGGTCCCGTTCCCATGATAGTTTCACCTCAAGGGGAACTTCCTTTTCCGGTATGTTGCCTCTGACTGCACCTTTGCTCGTATCGCTGTCTGTCCCACTGCCTGTGCCACTCACTGTGCCTGGCTTCTCCGCATAAGCCCAGGTTTCCGCATCCGCTTCGGTAAACAGCGACGGTTGATAGGATATACGCTGCGAACGTGGCGGTTCCGGTTCAGCAGGAGATTCTTGTTTTGGAGGCTCAAACCCTCCAAACAGGGATATTTGAGTGTCCGGCTGGCTTGCCCGTTGGCTCAACACCTCTTCAGCCCTGTCCAGGTTGGAATAGCGGGTTCCCAAATCATCCAAAGCGCCACACTGGATAAGGCTTTCAAGCGCCTTCTTGACAAGGCTCCTTCCCAGCCGGGACGCGAAGGATTCAAGAGACTCAAATGCGCCTCTAAGCTGCCTTTCCTTCACAATTTCACCGGCCAGGGCCTCGCCCACACTCTTGATACCGCCAAGCCCGTACCTGATACTCGGGCCATCCTCAGTGGTTTCCACAGAGAATTCGACCAGGCTGTGGTTGACGTTTGGCCCTTTTACTCCGATCCCAAGACGCTTAACTTCGTCGAGATATATGCCTACTTTGCCCTGTACTCCCCTGACCGAAGAGAGCAGCGCCGCCATGAATTCAGATGGATGCCTGGCCTTAAGATAGGCTGTCCAATAGGCTATCAGGGCGTAGGGCGCTGCATGGTTCTTGTTGAACCCGTAATTGGCAAATTTAAGGATGAGATCCCATATTTCACGGGCATCAGTTCGAGGTATCCCTTTGCTGACCGCACCTTTAAGAAACCTTTCTTCCATTTGGACAAGAAGCCCCAGATCTTTCTTTCCCACTGCCCGGCGCAATATGTCCGCCTCGCCTAATGTGAGCCCTGCAACCTGATGGGCAATCTTAAGGATTTGCTCCTGGTAAACCATTACGCCGTAGGTTTCACGGAGCACAGGTTCAAGCACAGGATGCAAGTAATGCGGCTTCCCGAACCTTGCCCTTATATACTCAGGAATCTGTTCCATAGGGCCAGGCCTACAAAGGGCCACTGCGGCCACAATATCTTTGAATTCTTTGGGTTTCATTTCCTTGAGAAAATCTCTTACCCATGACGATTCCAGCTGGAAGACGCCCAAAGATTCGCCTTTTGAAAGCATGTCGTACGTCTCCCCGTCCTTAAGGGGTACGCGTTCTATGTTCAGCGGTACACCTGAGCTCTTGCCAATCAAGTGGGTTGCTTTCTGAATCACCGTCAAAGTCCTGAGCCCAAGGAAATCCATTTTAAGAAGCCCCAGGGCCTCAAGGGCTTCCATGGGGTACTGCGTGGTAATTGCCCCGTCCTGGGACTTGGCGAGAGGAACGTATTCCCACAAAGGCCCCTTGCCGATA
>DUTL01000329.1 GCA_012842105.1 Candidatus Fermentithermobacillaceae bacterium
GGGAGCGTGCCATGCCGTTTGCGCATCAGCCACTTCCAGGACAGCAAACCCTTGTGCTATACAATTAACCTGGAAGTCACACTCAGAAGGGATGTTGTTATGCCAAAAGCAAGGATCTCAGAAACCCCGAGGTTATTGACT
This sequence comes from Candidatus Fermentithermobacillaceae bacterium, assembly GCA_012842105.1. Classification (GTDB taxonomy): domain Bacteria; phylum Bacillota; class Sulfobacillia; order Fermentithermobacillales; family Fermentithermobacillaceae; genus DTU015. The sequence continues at coordinate 142 of DUTL01000329.1, forward strand.
GGACCATAGAGATTCCGATGTTTTGACAAGGAGAATTGCAGTGGCGACGTTCAAATACGGACAAACGGAAATAGAATACCTTAGCCGGAGAGACAGATTGCTGGGTCAGGCAATTGCCAGAATCGGTATGATAGAGCGCGAGGTAAATCCGGACTTGTTTTCTGCCCTCATCCGTAACATTGTGGCGCAACAAATAGCAAAGAAGGCAGCAGCTACGGTGTGGAATAGGATGTGCGAATTGCTAGGCAGGATTACGCCGGCCAGAATTGCCGCAGCAGACATTGACGCTATTCAACAATGCGGCATGTCCATGCGTAAAGCAGGTTACATCAAAAGTGCGGCTGACGCTTTGGTTTGTGCGCGGCTTGATCTTGAAGCTTTTCCTCATATGTCCGATGAAGAGATAATTAAGGAGTTGTCATCGCTTCCCGGCGTACGGGTATGGACTGCAGAGATGTTGCTCATCTTTTCTTTGGGAAGGCCAAACGTACTGAGTTGGGGAGATCTGGCGCTAAAGCGCGGGATGAAGAACTTGTACGGACTGAAAGAGCTTTCCAAGGACCAGTTCGAGGAATGCAAAAGGCGTTACTCGCCATATGGGAGTGTAGCGTCTCTTTACTTATGGGAATTGGCCTAGAACCCGGCTAGCAAGTAGACCATATGATAGCATTGAACAACGCACTTCAGATTGTCGGGGCTGATTGCGTACATCTCGAATTGATTTGCCCGCAATCTCTGGGTCACATTTGTCACATGCAATCACCGGCAAGACTCCCCTTTCAAGGTCGCGCTAGCATCTACCGGTGGAGTTCGACCTGGATGGCCCTTTTCCGGTGATTTGGAGCGCTGGTTCACCAAAGCTCAAGAACGCTCCTTTTTTCCTCCGAAGGAGTAGCGGATCCATCTTACTACCCCCGGGGCACTGCCTCCAACAGAAACTCCTTGCTAGTTTCGTTCAAACTCCTGTAATCCCAGCCGACCTTCATCATGTATTTCCGGTTTCCCATCTCAAAACAGCCAGGGGCCTCATCGCCTTCCTGCAGTTCATACACAACAGACCTGAACAGGATCTTATCCTCAATGAAGAATCTCATTTCCAAATACTTGTCACCCAGGACCTTGTTGATCGCTTTTCTGTGGCCGCTTAGGATAACCCCGGGCTCAAATGCCTCCTTATATCTCCCTAGTTCGTCCCCGGATATCACTGTCTCTGCTTTACCCCGGCTTATGACTATTCTGTCGACTCTGTGGTAGTTATCGAGGATATTCACTATCTTCCGGGTGTTGGTAATGTCCACTACTCGAATCAGCATCAGAACCGCCGACACGACCCAAAGCACTCTTGCCAGGCGTTGCCTTTTGGTTGCACTCATGTTTTCAGTCTGCCCTCCCGAATTAAAACGGCACTCCCACCCATTATACACGCACGCACAGGGTGTTGGATCTTGGATTCAGAATGTGCTCGATTTCCTGCTGCCGGCAAGGCAATGAAGTGGCGAACTAAGTCCCGCCATCGTTTGCTCGTGCACCTTCAAAGGCCCGAACATGTGATTTGGGGTTTATACTGACTTTCTGCCTACAGAAGAGCAAATGACGAATGACGGCGGACCAGTTGAACTGGCTCTACTACCCTAGTGCCAAATCGCTCGATACTCATGACGCTTCGGGATGGAACCGTGCGCAGGCGCAAACGCTACGGCTGATGTGTGTTAGAACGTGACATATGCGGGGCGAAACCGTGCGCGGGCGCAAACGTTAGGGCTGAAGTGTGTTAGAACGTGACATATGCGGGGCGGAACCGTGCGCAGGCGCAAACGTTTCGGCTGAAGTGTGTTAAGACGTGACATGTCCGCGGTGGAAGCGTGCGCAGGCGCAAACGTTGCGGCTGATGTGTGTTAAAACGTGACAGGTGCGGGGTTGAACCGTGCGCAGGCGCAAATGCTACGGCTGAAGTGTGTTAAAACGTGACATATGCGGGGCGGAACCGTGCGCGGGCGCAA
>DUTL01000330.1 GCA_012842105.1 Candidatus Fermentithermobacillaceae bacterium
CTCTCAACCGCGTTGTCGGCCAGATAGTCCAGCAATTTGCGCTCGGCACCCGGCCGCGTAAACCGTTCAATTTTGTGGTTCAGAAAATAGATGCGGCTGGAAAGATAACTGATGTAATTGCGGGCGAGACGATAATCGGCCTGAAACATCCTCTCGAGCGCAGCTTGAGATATGAATAGCAATCTGGTATCTGTGGTTGCTGTGATTTCCACCACATAGTGGCTGAAGTTGTGAAATAGGGTGACACCGCCGATCAGGTTGCCCTCGGACAGGATATTCATGATCATCTTCTGGCCGTCATCCAAAATCTTGCTCACCTTTACACGGCCATCAAGAATAATGCCTAGCCGGCGTTCATAGTGGTTGGGGTGATAGATAACCTCCCCTTTCTCAAAGCGGTCCCAGGCTACGCCCTCGATAGCTAGACAGCTATCCAGCTCAGCTGCAGTCAATCCCTTAAATAACGGGGTCTGCAGAAGAATTGCTTTGTGTCCATCTGTAATCTCTGTGACAACCACCTCAAATCCCCCTACAATCACATTAAAGTAAAGTGTCCTATATAAGACACTTCTATTGTGCATCTAGATCATGTTATCTGCAAGCTCTTTCGGCCGTCCGAAGCTGTAAACTCCCACGCTTCCGGATGTGAAGCGTGGGAGTTGCAGGAAGAAGTAATTGCAAACATGCTCGCACGGGCAGCGAAAAATCCTTTTCTGAAAGAGGGCTCGAGGTATATCTTCCCGGCAGGTATCGCAAATTCTGTGATGTCGGTGAGCCATTTCACATTGGGTGCGTCTGCATAAGAATTACGCTTCCCAGGCAGTCTAGCAACTCTCTTAACGGGTGCTCATTTCAACATCTATGCTGAAGCTCCTGAGTACCTCCTTAGAGCAACCTTCCAAAGTCCATTGCCTGCAAGGTACCAGGCCAAAGCATGAAGCACAGCAGGCAAAATCAGCCCTGTCCCGGGAGATTCGATGAGAGCCATCACGGGAAGGTTAGCCACCAGAGTCACCGGCATTACATAGGAAAACAGGATTCTCCAGAAACCTCGAAACACCGTAATGGGGTATCTGGCAAGGTCAAACACCTGATCGAAGAGAGAGTACAGCCCGTAAGTCTCGATGATCCAGAACGAAGAACAGTTCAGGATGAAGACCAGGCAGTACTTGATCCAGGCTCCCAGGAGAACCAGAAGGCCAAAGGCCGCCCAGTTTCCCGGTCCCGCTTGCCGGCCAGGCACGCTGTTCATGCCTCTTAGAACCAGAAACAAACCGGCTATCATCTCTATGAGCCTGGTTGTTCTGATACGGCCCACCGAAGCCAGGAGGCGGGCACCTACAGGTTTCAGCAAGTCATAGTCTAACGTGCCCTCTTCAACCTTAGCGCATATCCTGTTGGTCGCCGAAAACACCGTGTCACTCAGGGTCCTCATGCACTGGTATGTACCCAGAAGAACCAGCATGTCCTCCCAGGGAACCCCGCCAATGGCGGGCCTCCCGGCGTACAGAAGCTCGAAAAAGAGCACTGTGACAGCAAACTGCACGAGCCGGCCAAAAAGATCCAGAAACCAACTTGCCCGGAAAGTAAGATCCAGCCTTAATGATGCCCGGAGCAATGCGCGTAACCAGCGCAGCCTGTGAAATTCCATGGAACACCCCTCCATAATCATCACGATGCCGCCGTAACTGTTTCAGCCAAAACTCTTCTCAACGGGCCCGGGGACGAGCGCTACATGCTTGCCTGCTACACACAGGAAGCATCCGTCAGCAGCTACCCACATCAGCTACCCGCCACGGGCATCGTAACGGCGAAGCCCGGCGATCCAGACCAACTTGATCCCAACCCCTGTCAGCACAATCCATCCTGCTGCAATCCCAATCCCCTGCAAGACCTGGTCGAAGGGAAGTCCCATGTATACTTTCAAGGGAAAGAAGAACCAGTACGGAAAAGGCAGGAACGATGCAACCTTTGACGCCCAGGAAGGCAAGAAATCAAG
>DUTL01000331.1 GCA_012842105.1 Candidatus Fermentithermobacillaceae bacterium
CAACCCAACAGATAGGTTGCGGCGTCAAAGTTTGCGGTAATAACTACAGTAACAAATGGCGATTGGACGTACAAGGGTTTGCAGCAAGGATTGTATACAGTGAAGAATGCGGCAGAGGACATGTATAAAATGCAGCACGAGTCGTAGCAACAATGTACCTAAAACTGTAAAAGACCATACTTGATGCCAGGGCTGTATCTGGAATGCAGCAGGTAGCGCGGTTAAGAACAAAGCATAAATTGCACAACAACACGTAATAAGGGTAAGACCGGTTGACAGAGCATTGATTGCATCAGATACGTAGCAGGAGATTCGGCCAGAGACAAAGCAGCGAACAAACCAGTGATGCAGCTTGTGGCACAAGGATTTTGAGAAACTGACAGAGTACAAGTTAGGGATTTGGTTGATTGCAGCCAGTAATCGGAATAAGGTTTGAAGGCTATATGTACTAATGAATGCAATACCATTCACAGATGAAACTGAATTAGCACCGCAGCCGGAGTAGAAAGAGGGCCCTATTAAGGAGGGCCCTCTTTCTTGTGCAGGAAAGATGCAAGGCCTCTTTAAGTATCTGAAAAAAAGGTGTAGAATCAAGTCAAACGGGGAGCTGTTGATAACGGCTGAGAAAGGGCTAAAAGCGCCTGACCCTTGGAACCTGTAGGGTAATGCCTGCGTAGGGAAATTCCAGTCAGACAGCCCGCACTCCGGTGCGGTTTTTTGATGCCTCCCCAGAAATATGGAGGGTGTTTTATGCGTAACAAAAAGCTTGCTATGATTGTTGAAGGAGCATTGATGGTAGCTCTTGCATTTGTTCTGAGCTTTGCCAAGATTTATCAGGCCCCATATGGAGGTTCAGTTACTCTGGGGAGCATGATCCCGATCCTTGTGTTTGCCTTGCGATATGGAACCGGCCCGGGGCTCTTGATTGGAACAGTATATGGGTTTACCCAACTCATTATTGAGCCTTCGGTGGTCCATCCGGTTCAGCTCATCCTGGATTACCCCCTTGCCTTTGGGCTCCTTGGCTTGGCAGGCTTGTTTCAAGACAAGCCTACCTTGGGGGTGTCTGTGGGAATCGGAGGACGATTCGTTAGCCACTTCATTTCAGGGGTAATATGGTGGGGAATCTATGCTCCCGAAGGCATGAACGAATATGTTTATTCCCTGGTATACAATGGCGGGTATCTTGTGCCTGAACTAGTGATTTCTGCAGTTATAGTGAAATACGTGCTTCGACAAGCTGTCATTCAAAAGGTGGGTGTTCGTTGACCGGGATTACCTGTTCGGGAGATCATGCATGTAGAGGTTCGACGGCTGATGGCAGGCACAAGTCTTGTGAGGCAGGAAGCGCCGGAACACGCCGGCAGCACGGAGAATCTTGGGAGCATGCAGCCGGGGTAGACCACAATCCCATGTATGCCCTGGTAGTTGCAGGCGGCGCGATAGATGCTGCAGAAAGGGCGCTGGTCAAACGTGCTTCTTTGGTGGTTGCAGCTGACTCAGGTGCAGAATTCTTAAGGCAGCACAACCTAACTCCCGACATGATCGTTGGAGATTTCGATTCAGCGAGCCCTGATACAATTGCCTGCTTTAGAGGTATGGGAATCTCAATATTCTCTCTTAACCGGGATAAAGACAAGACAGATACTGAAGTGGCACTGGATCTGGTTACCGGCAAGGGGTTTGACGCGGTAATCATTATCGGGGGCACCAGAGGAAGGCGGCTGGATCATGAACTGGCCAATGTGTTTTTGATTGAACATTATGCCAGAAAGGGCCTGGATCTTATACTTCACTCTCAGGACACTGTGATTTTCGGAATACCAGGCGGCGAAGTTCAGTATGGCAACCGGCGAAGAATGCAAAAACGGGTGTTTACCGGCAAGCCCGGTGACTGGGTGACAATATTGCCTGTGACCCCGCAGGTTACCGGAGCTACTACCGTTAACCTGAAGTTCCCTCTCAGCAATGCTACCCTTTACAGAGGGAGTACTCTGGGTGTATCCAACGAAATGCTTAATACTGAGGCGAGCGTTTCCCTCAAATCAGGTTTTGCCCTGGTTGTGCTGAATCGCAGGTAGCTCCGGAGCATGTTTGCTTGAAAAAGTGGCCGGCAAGACTGTAGTTTCAGGTGCAAACTACAGTCTTGCGCCGAATGTCAGTTTCCGGGCAACTCACTCCGGGGCCTGCCTCTGGGATCATCCCTGGCCGGCGTACCCAGTGACATCAGCCGGCCCAGAGGTACAATTTCGTAGCCGGCTGCCTTGAGATTCTCCAGCACCATGGGCAGGGCTTCGTGGGTTTGCTTTGCCGAATCAGATGCGTGAAACAGTAAGATAGCGCCGGGAAAGCTCAGTTTTGACACTCGCTCCACAATGTATGAAGCGCCAGGGTTCTTCCAGTCAAGGCTGTCAACAGCCCAAATCACTGTCTCATAGCCAAGCTCCCTGGCAGTAAGAACCACAAGGTCATCGTAGTCGCCGTTTGGAGGCCTGAAGTACTCGGGTGTGGTGCCTGTAAGGTTTACAAGTATGTCATGAGCTGACTGGATGTTCTTCCTGATGGTTTCCTTACTCTCCTGGCTCAGGTTTATGTGTTCCTGCCCGTGGCTGGCAATCTCATGGCCGTCTTCCACAATGCGGGCAACCATGGATCTGTAGTGATTGGACCATGGGCCCGACAGAAAGAATGTGGCTTTCTGACCGTATTTCGACAGGACGTCAAGCACTTTTGCAGGGATCTTGTCACCCCAGGAAATGTCAAACGTAAGCGCTAGCGCTTTCTTGTCCGTTCGCACGTAGAATACAGGCATTTCGGTCCCCATTGCAAGGCGTGCGTCATACATCTCGAATACGGGCTTTACCGCGGGTGGGCGCAAACCATAAAATATGCCGCCTGCGCAAAGAAGCGCTGCGAGGACAATAACGGCTAGCCTTTTGCCTATAAACATGCAAATCCCCCCCCGGGAGGTTAAAGCCAGGGAGTTCATCCCCGGCTTTGTTTCTTATAAAATGATAGTTTCCACGGGAGGGATATATTACCTCATGGCGGAAATCCCATGATCTGCAATTCGCCGAGTCCTTTCAATCCTCCGTTACGACTCTTCTGGCCTCGCCAGAGCGAGATTGTTTGATCCATCCCCTGCGTATCCCAATACCTGGTTTGTGTCTATCTGACGGCCGTTGTACCGGTTTTCCGGCAGATTGTGACGGTTGCCTCAAAAACTGGGACAGTGACGGAGGCTGCTGCGTAGTACGCGGCACTCTGGTGGCCAATATGGATTTGCCGTCTTTGGACAGGGTGATCTCAGCTTTCCGGTCCTGGCCAGTTTTCTCAACGGCCTTTACAGGGGCCTGGGTATCATGGCGGATACCTGCCTTTGTTTTTGACATATCAAGCCCCGCCAAAAAGTTGAAAAGGGAAGATATGAGATTGGGATCTAACCCCTGGCTGCCCTGGTAGGAAGGTTGCAGGGTATCACTGTGAATTTCAGTTTGATGGCTTTGGGTGTCCGGGGATACAGATTTGCCTGTTTCTGTACCAGGAGATGCTTCAGGGGCGTCCTCTGAAATCAAGAATGAATCCTGCCTGGTTGCTGCAACGGGTTTAGCCTTTGACATCGAAGAGATCAGTTTTAGCATTGCCGCAAACAAAGACGGATCAATTCCTCCTTCTTTGCCGCCAAGGAGCATGGGAATTGCCGAAAGCACTGAGGCCAGGGCGTCTTGTTTGGTTGCGCCGCTCCCGGCATCTGGCAGGGTGTGGGCCGCTGTTTCAGGCTCCCGGCTGCTTTCTTGATTGGCAAGCCCGGCCACAATTGCTGCAATTGACTGCATTTGGGGGAAACCGTTGCCCGGCGCGGCTACGCTAAGCTCGCCTGTTGGTGTTGTGATTGGTGCGGGCACAGCGCTTTCAGTTGATTCTGGGCTGCTATGGGCTATACCAGAAACAGAAGAATCCATTGATTCGCCGGTGGTGTAGAAAACCTCCAGAATCCCCATGAGGTTTAACAGAGCAAGAAGGCCTGCTCTTTCCCGCACTGACTCAGGATTCTCAGGGCTTTCAACTGCCGAAAAAGCCCGGGCAAGTTCAGAAAGGCTGCCCTTATTCACTGTTTGCTCCGCTCCGGCCAAAGAAACCAGCAAACTCCGGAGGTATCTTTCCACCGAAAACTCCTCCAATTTCTGTCCTCAGCAGGTCTCGCGCCTTCTTTATGGCGTCATTTACCGCTTCGGCTATTAGCGTTTCCAGGGTTGCCAAATCAAACGGTTTTGCAGCCAATTTCTCCCGGTCAATAGTAATATCTTTGATATTGAACCATATATCTCCCGATACATTGACCAGCCCATCGTTTGAGTTCCCCTGAACTATTCGATCCTGCAAACTTGATAATCTTGTGTTTACCTCAGATTCAATTTGCTCCATTTGCATAAGCAAACTAGCCAGGTTGTGCACTTTCGCTCCCTCCAGTTACCCTTACTTCAGCATCTTATGCGTATCTCGCCAGGGATGGTGCCACCATTTATCATCCGGCGGGAGAGTTTCCGAAAATATCAGCCTCAGCCATTCTTATGCCGTTTCGTGTAGCCGAAAGGGTTGATGGTAAGAGGCCGGCTTGATAAATTTAGAAATCTGACAGGAGCACCCTCTGCTCTTCCTGGAGAAGAATCTCTTGTGCCTGTGCAATCTTCGCTGCTGTCAAAAGAACCTGTCGCCGCCAAGAGCAGGATCAGGATCAAGAACAACTCATACGGGTTGACGTCAACTCCGAAAATCTCCATCTTAGTCCCCCTTATGCTTGAGGCATTTCAGATTCTTGAGCCGGTGAGATTGTGAACACCTGTACCAGCCACACTACTATCAAAATGATGAACAACGACAGAGCAGAATCAATCCGGGCAGTCAGCAGATCTCTGGCTTGTTCTGCCAGGGTCGTTATTTCAAGCCCTTCAACTAACGAGGCTGAACTGTCAGCAAGACTGATTAGGGTATCTATCACACCGCGGCCCTTCGGGCCGGTAAACGGCCTTAGTGCCAAGATAAGGTCCAACGTTTCCTTTGTGAGATGATTAGGCACCGGTAGCCCCCCTTTTCAAAAATGGTCAAAGCGGTGTTTAGCTTTTGTCATCACATAATATGATTGGCCAGAGTCTTATGTTTACATTGACAGGCACTAAATGGAACGGATGTAGTACGATATGTGTTGACGCCGGCGGAAAAATGCTGAAGGTGCAGCCAAAAAAGGTAAACTATGAACAAGGCGAGAACATTAGAGCAAATGGCAGCTGCGCAGAGGAGGGTGGTAACTCATGGACATAGCTTCTGTTTTCAAGAAGAAGGCCAAGGATGATTCTGCCATGGAAGAAATCCGGATGGAACGGGCAGAGGAGTTGCATTCTGAGTCTTTGGTTATCGACGGGCATCAAGGAACGCTTCTCGATGTTATTGCGGGGGTCCGGGACTTTGGAGAGGAATCTTCATTGGGGCACTCGGACTTGCCAAGATTAAAGCAGGCCGGAGTGGATTGTGTAGTTCTCAGTGCATTTCCCTATAACAGGGTGCAGCCTATACGCGGAGTGAGACAGGCCCTTGAGTACATAGACGTTTTTTGTGCATTAGCCGCGATACCCGGAGTAAGGCGCGTTTTACAAGTGTCAGACATTGAAGAAGCTCATGATGCCGGTGATGTTGGCATTATGCTTAGTTTTGGCGGCGGAGAAGTGCTTGAAGGAAGCATTGAGCCTCTTAGGATGTATCACAAATTGGGGCTTAGGATGCTCACGCTGACCTGGAATGATAGGAATCTCATAGGCGACGGCGCTGCTTTCTCGGCTTCCCGGGGCGGGCTTACTCCTTTTGGTTTGAAAGCCGTCGAGGAGGCAGCCAGGTTGGGCGTGGTTGTGGATGTGTCACATTTATCTGAAGCAGGGTTTTGGGATGTAGTAGACGTGGCTCAAAGCCCCTTTGTAGCCAGTCATTCAAACTGCCATGCTTTGCTTGGCCATCCCAGAAACCTGACAGATGCTCAGTTGAGAGCAATCGGCGAAGCCGGGGGGCTTGTGGGTATCTCTTTTAACCATGAATACTTGACCGGTACTGATGAGAACGCCGGCATTTCTCAAGTTGCAGACCATATTATCCACGCTATGGAAATAGCGGGTGAAGACAGTGTTGGCCTGGGGACTGATTTTGACAGTTTTGGGGAACCCGGGCCCGAACCTGTGTCTCACATTGGAAGACTTCCGCTGCTTACGTTTGAACTGTTGAAAAGGGGCATATCAGGACAGCAAATAGCAGGCATATTGGGAGGTAACTGGCTGCGTGTTTTGAGGGCTGTGATTGGATAGGCGACGTAGGGGCCGTGTTTTTGTTGATGAAACGTTCATGTCAATGGGAGGAGCTTAGCCTTATACAGTGAGAGTGCTTGTTGCAATGAATGCATTCAAAGGGAGTTTGTCTGCTTCTGAGGCGTGCACACTGGTTGCTCAGGGGTTCAGGCAGGGTTTCCCGGAAGCCCGGGTAGTAGAAATACCCCTTGCTGATGGCGGTGACGGCACCATTGATGTGCTGGTTGCTGCCAGAGGCGGGAACGTTCAGCATGTAGAGGTGGCCGGCCCTTACAATGAGCCGGTAGATTCCAAGGTAGGGTTGCTTCCCGGTGGCACTGCAGTCATAGAAAGCGCCGGTTGCTCAGGGCTTGCTCTGGCTCCGCCGGGCGAGCGCAATGTATTTGCTGCCACAAGCTATGGAGTGGGAGAGCTCATGGTATGGGCAGCCAGGCACGGCGCCGGCCGGATAATTGTAGGGATAGGCGGCACCGCCATGAATGATGGCGGCATAGGGATGGTACAGGCTGCAGGAGGCAGGGTGCTTGACAAGGCAGGCCGCCAGGTTGCCCAGGGTATCTATGGATTGCAGCAGGCTTCTCATGTTGAACTTGGTGATATCCCCGCAAATTTCCAGGATATTGAGGTAATAGCGATTTGCGATGTGGAAAACCCTTTGGCCGGCCCTGAAGGGGCGACCCGGGTATATGGGCCTCAAAAGGGCATAAAGGTGTGCCAACTTCGTGAAGTGGATGATTACATGGATCGCTATGGCTCAATACTAGGCAGGGATCTCGGGCGTGATCCCAGGTTAGTGCCCAGGGCCGGGGCAGGTGGGGGTTTAGCTGCGGCACTGTGGGCGTTTTTTGGGGCCAAACTAGGGGATGGCGCCAACTTCATTTTGGAAGAGGCCGGTTGTATAGATGAAATTGCAGGGGCGGGCATTATTGTAACAGGCGAAGGCAAGGTTGATTCCCAGACTGAAAAGGGCAAGGTGCCCTACGCCGTGGCCAAAGCAGGGTCTAAGCACGGGGTTCCAGTAGTAGTGCTTGGCGGCAGCCTCGGTGACAGCGTTATCCATGGGTATCCTGCAGAGTTCTGCTCTGTTTTTGATAGTACAACCGGCCCCGGTACGATTGAGGAAGCTATTGAGAGGACGAGGTTAACCCTGCCGTTTGCTGCCAGGCAAATCGCAGGGTTGTCGCGTGCTATGTTGTTAAGAAGCCCTGCCAGGCGCGAATTGTCGGCAGGAGGCGTAGTCATCCGCAGTAACTTAGGCAAGCTCCAGGTTCTCATGATTGAAGACAGGTTTGGCTTTCTGGCTCTACCCAAAGGCCATGTGGATCAGGGAGAAAGTTTTGAGCAAGCCGCCCTTAGAGAAGTTAAGGAAGAAACCGGGATTGAATGCAAGCTTATTGCCCGGACAGGTTCACATACATACCGGTTTCTCGACAGCTGCTGCTCTCCGGTTGAGAAAACAGTCCATTACTATGTTATGAAACAAGCCGGCGGTGAAATTAGGCCTCAACCCGGCGAATCAGCCGAGGTGATGTGGGTTGGTGAAGAGAGCGTTAACAGCATTAAGACCTACCCAAACGTCAAGGAAGTTATTGGCCAATCCCTGGCAATATACGCCAAATTAGCCCAGAAACAGACATAGATGTGATATAATGTATAGTGCGAAGGGCCCGGTGACCGGACGAAACACGTTGCTATGCGTGTTTCCTTGAGGCCGGGCCGTTGTATATTCCGCTGCAACACAAACGCAACACAAAGCCGTTGCTTGTGTTTAAAGGCTATACAGGCCGGCCCTCACATGACCAAATCTAAACAGTGGGGGAGTTCCAATGGAGAGCCGCATTCAATTTGCACTCAGGATGTTTTTGCCGGCAGCTGTTTGCATGTTGCTGGCGGTATTGTTAGTAAGATTGGCCTGGTTTGGCAACGATTTTGTACTCTTAACGGTAGAAGAATCCTCTATGAACGCCATCACCGGTTGGCCGCTTGCTTTGCCTGAATTGTCCCAAGTGTTCATTGACGCCAATGAAAAGACGTTGTTGTTGTCAGAAAAGAAGAATCTTTTTGGAGTATGCCTGGGGGTTTATTACAGCGCTTCATCCCAGGGGGTGGAGTTTGATGAGGCCTTGATCTTATCCCGGACCGGCAAGGCGGTATTGAACCTCCCGGCTCCTGCCTCTTTAACGGCTCCCGGCATTGATGGAGAAATAGTGGAACTGGTAAACAATCAAGCAAGGGTTGTTTCGGGGAAACTTACAATACGAAAGACAGGGCGAGACGGAACGGTTTACTTGAAGTACGGCTCAAGAGAATTCGCACTCAAACCCGGAGAATCCTGGGCTGAACTTGTGGTACTGGAACCCGCCGGGCCAAGGGCAGTTTCCGCTGACGCGTGGAAGGAAGAATTGGAAAAGTGCTTTGAGAAGGGTTATCCCGCCACACGGCTGGCAATAGCTAATCGGGGGCTGTGGCCCAAATCAGGGGTTAAGGTGGGGTTTGTCAATGACTAGCAAATCTCAAGCCCGGGCGGCCAAGGCCCGTGTTCTCAAGTGTGGCTGTTATGCAACATGGGCCAGAGCGATTGCGCCGGTGGCCGTGTGCATGTGTATTTTGCTCAATTTTGCAGTGCCTTTGGTTGGCCAGGCTGCCCGAAGGAACAAGCCGCACATTCCGTTGGTGCTTATTTCTGAGCCTGTCAAAGGCGGCCAGGAGCATGTTGAGCAAAGCCTGTGGGCCAAGGCAGGCCTGGTTTCAAAGCTTGAATCTTCAGGGTACGAGCAGGGAAAGACATTGTTTGTGTTTACCCCGGATAAGCCATACAGCGATCTTGATTCAGGGGCCTATGCATTGCGGGAAATATTGAACGAAGCAGTTGTTGCTACCGGATGCAACACCCTGGATGTGGCTGCCTACGGAGTGTCAGGGCTCGTTCTCAGGTTTGGGCTGGAAATGGGGCTACTTGAAGACGGTTTCATAGACAATGCAATCATGCTCAATACGCCTCAAAGAGGTTCGTTTTTGGCGGACTTCCTGTTACAGGTATGCAACATTGTGAAACATGAGTGTATGTTTGACCAGGAAACAAGACAGGCCAGGTTTTCGCCGTTTGGCGAAGTAAGCCCTACATTAGACCCTAAATCCATACCGGCCAAAAGCACAGGGGAGCTACCTGGTTCTATTGGTTCGGGCAATTTCTCATGGGAAGGCGAAGCCTGGTGGGTAGCAACAAGAGCCCGGGAAATCTATGAGCCTCTCTATAGCCAGTATGTACAGGAAAGGTTTCTGTCGCTCCCTTATGTGCCTGTTGACTCGCCAAAACAGAGTTTTGCGGGGTGGATAAAGCAAAACCGGCCCCTAATATGGGAAAATTGCATTGCCCGGGGCAACGAGCCGCCTTTCGGGCCTGTACCTGATACTGCCGTAAACAGCCCACCTCAGAAAGGGCAGGATTTCACCGCTGCATATTATGAGATTCTTGCCATGGCGGTTGGTAAAAACCAATACGCTGTAAGAATGGCTTCTGCAGGAAGCCTGGCAAAAAGTTTATTTACACAGGAGTATGTACCTGGCAGCCTCAAGGACGCTGTTGTACATTATGGCCTGAAAGCGCTTTTGCACTATGCAAAAAAAGCACTCGTAACTGTGAAAGCAGAAGTGCAGAAAATCATTGCAGACAGCATCGTGAGCTCAATAGGGTACCTTGACAACCCTGAGAGCGGGCTTCTAAGAAGGCTGGTGAAAGAAGACATATTGGTCAACCTAGGCACTTCTGCCGGCCAAAGGTTCTACAGGGTGCCTGCCAACCACTACCTTAAGCTCATTAACCAAGAATCTGCTTCTGCTTCCTGTACACGAAAGACACGCTTTGTAAGTATCACAGGCAGGGTAACAAACCTGTTAAGCGCCGTCTGGCCTCAGGTAGGCCCGAATAACTTGTTCTGTGAAGTTGATTCTGCTATTCCGCCTCAGGGGCCGCGAGACATAATCCTGGTGTTTTCTGGTTTTTTGTCTCCGTCATATCTGAATCTTCTAAAAGACAAACGTGTTCATGACAGCATAGTATCTTTGCTTTTAGGGCCGGAGCAGGTATGCGAATTCGCGGTCAAAGAGATGGAGAGAAAGGAGATCAAGGCCTCCAGCTGGCAGCCTTCATATGTATCAGTTCCCTGGGACATGTCCCAAAGCCAGGTATTCGATGTTACAATCCATGTCTCGTCATTGCCCGAAGGGTGGGGATGCGCTGTCTGGATTGAAGGGTACGACGGGGGCCGGTGGTTGCCCGTACCGGGTTGGAACAGGGTGCTTACACGGGGAGCAGAAGTAGACGTTATGCTAAAGAACCGGTCTTACAGGGTTGGTTTGCGGCTGGCCAGGTTGGGAGCTGCAAATCCTTATACCCCCGGAGGTAAGGTTGAGTCTGTTTTCGAAAGAGAGTTGTCATGTGAAACCTGGGTTAGTGCACAGGCAATTGTATCCGGTTCACCCAGTGAAGAAAATTCAACAGGCCCGGGCCTTGATCCTGAAGCAGGTTCAGGGCTTAACCCGGCGGACCCTATTTCGGGGCATGATGGCCCGGGAAATACAGATGCCCCAGGTTCCCAAGAAGATTCAGCAGACAACGAAGATATTCCAAGCGTCAGGGTAGTTTACAGATCCAAGCATACCACTCTTTGGAAACCCCACGAGGTATATCATTCGTATTGGGAACTGGATTTTGGGGATGGCGAGGCAGTAATTGTCCAGGGGCAGCCACATCTGGAGATTTCTCATACCTTCAGCCCCTCCGGCCTATACACGGTGCGCGCAACTTCGTATGATAATCATAACAACGTATTATTGGAAAAGGGCTGGAATGTGGAAATAACCGGAGAAGAACCGGAGGTTCGGGAGTTCAGTTGTACCAGTGTAATCCGTCCCGAGGTGGAACTGGAATTGGCGGGGCCAGGCAAATGGGTTACAGGAAAGCATGCGCTCTTTTCAGGAAGGGTAACATGGAACCTACCTGACGGAGCACAAGTGGCCAGCGTAGACTGTGATCCAGGCGAGACGTTTCACGTGCTTTGGGAGCGTTCAGGAGAGTTTACTGTGCTTTGGGCTGTTACACTGACAATTGACTATGAATTAGAGGGTAGGGCAATCAAAGTCAAGAATACGTATATCACGTCAATGGCCGTTGATGTGTTTACTTCCGGAATTAGCCGGTAGACGCGAGGCTTAGTTGGAACTTGATGGCAGTTACTGCGTCATGTATATAGATATGGTGTATAGGTAAACCCGGCCGCCGGCATAACCGTTTGTTGTCTGATGCACATTATCATGTGGTTGGCCAGGCCGGGTATACGTTAGACTTAAGAACGCGGTTTCGGTAAATCCAAAAGCCGTTTGAGAAACGGCTTTTGCTACAGGCAACTTCAAGGCGGAGGTGTACGTTAGTGATAAAGATCAGCGGTCTGACAAAGGAGTATGCTATGGGCAAAGTGAAAGTGCCTGCCCTTAGAGAAGTTGACATGGAGATTCCAAGGGGCCAGTTCGTTGCAATAATGGGGCCGTCCGGATCAGGCAAATCAACTTTGATGAACATTCTGGGGTGCCTTGACCGGCCAACTTCAGGCGAATATTGCCTTGACGGTGAGGATGTCAGCAAGAAATCTGACAATGATCTGGCAGACATACGCAATAAGCGCATTGGCTTCATTTTCCAATCGTACAATCTGTTATCCAGGGTTGACGCAGCATCTAACGTGGAGTTGCCTTTGATATACAGAGGGATGGCGGCCGGAGAACGGCGTGCAAGGTCTATCAGAGCTTTAGAGTCTGTGGGGCTTTCAAAAAGATCTCAGCACAAGCCTAACGAGATGTCAGGCGGCGAGCAGCAAAGAGTGGCTGTAGCACGGGCTATTGTCGGTGATCCAAAGGTGATTTTGGCAGATGAGCCTACAGGCAACCTGGATTCCCGTTCAGGCGAAGAGATCATGGTTATTTTTCAACAACTTCATGAACAGGGTATAACAATTGTTCTGGTAACCCATGATCCCGACATTGCCAGGCATTCTGAAAGAATAATCTCATTAAGGGATGGCAGGATCATTTCAGATGAAATGGTTGAAGAGCCATTAGATGCCAGGGAAATTATAGTCGGCATGCCTGAGCCCGGCATTTCAGCTTAGAGCGCTTAAGGGTTGCAGCAAGGGCGCTCTGTCATGGGCGCCTTTCTTGCTTACTGTGCCATGATCTCGCTTGCTATACGCCTTATTAGCTGGCTCCCTTCGGGAGTCTTGAGAAAGGAATTCAATGCCTCTCCCAGGGCTACCCGAAACTCAGGAGAGTCCATGGCTTCCTCAAGCAGTTGGCTTATGGTTAGAGGCGCCTGGCTTCGTATGAGGTCGTTTACCAGGGCTTTTCCCTGTTCCGAAGCCAGGATATCCTGAATGATCGATTTGAGCATTGTTTGATCCAACAGCGTTTGTGTACCGGGCGCCGGACTGTCCGCTAGGCCGGTTCCCATGAGTACTTGCTGCCAGTTAAGGAGATAGCCAGGTGCGTAGCTGGCCAAACCCAGCAACGCTCCGGCAGACATACAAATACCAATTACAATTCCGAGAAAAAGGTATGCAATTCGTTGCCCCCTAGACACCATGGTTGCCCCCTAATAATTTCTGTTTTATGTTGATAGCATGCATTTAATGGTATGTAATTATTCCAGAGTGGTATGATTGATAGAGGTGATCATATGAAACCGGTTCTTTTCACTATAGGCGGGGTTGAATTCTATTCCTATGGCCTTATGGTTGGCCTTGGGTATGTGCTTGGCGTGACAGTAGCAGGGAATATGGCCAGGAAAAAAGGAGTTGATCCAGATTCCTTGTTTGGTCTTTTCATCCTTCTGCTTTTGGCCGGAGTTGCAGGCGGAAGGTTGCTTCATATCGCATTGAACACGTGGAATTATCGAGACTGGCCGGCGGTTTTTGATTTGAGAGACGGTGGTTTCTCTATTCACGGTGTCCTCCTTGGGGGGATCATTGCTGTAACTGCCTACTGCCGTTCCAAAAAGGTTGGCCTGGGACTGCTGTTTGATATAGTGGCTCCGGGCGTGGCATTGGGCCAAGCAGTGGGTAGGATAGGGTGTTTGCTGAGCGGGTGTTGCTACGGGATTCCCACCAATGGGGAGTGGGGAGTGCTTACGAGATATGCGCCGGGCCTAAGGCATCCATCTCCGGTTTATGAAAGCATAGCAAGTTTCTTGCTGTTTGTGTTTCTCTTGAAAATCTCTGCAAAGACTGTTCTTGACGGCGGCTTGTTTCTGATTTACCTGTCCGGGTACTCAGCAATAAGGTTTGTCGTTGAGTTCTTCAGGGCTAACGATAGTTTTGTGCTAGGGCTGAGCTATGCCCAATGGCTGTCTGTTGTACTGATGGGGGCCAGTTTGAGCGCCTATGCCTACCTGAGGCGAAGGGCCGGAACCCAAAGCCCTTTTTCACTGTAAGACTCCAGGCAATGCTACAAACGAAAATCACGGGCCGGTAGTTTCCCTCCGTCCTGCTGTTAATCGTTTTCCAGTTAATTCGACATACTCTATGAATAGCTGTGGAAGCAACGTAGCAAGGAGTGGTACTGTGAACCAACCTGACAGGCTTGCTTTTTGGTATGAGGTATTCATGATGACACTCAATGGGATTGACCTTGGAGTCTTGCTTGTAGATTCTATGGATTGCATAACATTCGCCAATTCAAAGGCTGTTTCGCTTCTTGAGTGCAGCAAACACGCGATACTGGGAAGCCGCTTCGGAGACTTCATGGAGAAGGTTTTTGCCCCACATATCAGCAATCATAACGATCTTGCCCAGTGGCTTGAGATGTTAGACGCTGCTTCTTCTCTTTCAATGGAAGACTTGCATCTTGACTGTGAGATTGAATATGTAAACAACATCGAAAAGCGAATCCTGAAGCTGCTGGCTATTCCTGTGAGCAATGCCGCTCAAAACCGGCTGAAAACCGTTATTGCCATTCATGATTTGTCCGGCCAGCGCAAGGCAGAGAGAATACTTGAATCAGTATCTGATGCAGTCCGGGAGATGAATGTTGATCTGAGAATCGATGAGATGCTTAACAGGTTATTTGAGATCGTCCGCCACATAGTGGATGCAGATGCAATGGCCATCTTATGGAGTTCTTCTCCTGGGAATGCCGGAGGAGTCATTCTCGGCTCCATTCCCGTGGATTTTCTGGGAGGGGCAGGGATTGAGGGGCTTCTGTTAGGGGGTACCCATGAACAGGGGCTCCTGGTTGACATTATTGCAGATGTGGAACATAGCCTTGATAACGCCAGGGTACGTGAAGAGCAGGCAAATTCGTTGTTTAGCACGGTATTTCTTGAGAAAGTCCAACAGGCCGGAATGCAGTCTCTCATAGCGTTGCCGTTGAAATTGTTTGGAAGTGTTTCAGGCATCTGGGTGACTGCAAGCAGAAAACGAAACAGCTACAACCACGCAGATGTCACTTTTCTTGGGCCGGTTTCAGAGCACCTGGCAGTTGCAGTGAAGAACGCCGTATTACTGCACCGGACCCGGGCCATGTACTCGGCTGCAGTACGGGCTCTTGCTGCAACTGTTGATATCAGAGATACCTATACATTGCACCATTCTGAAAACGTGGCTGCAATTGCAAAAATCATCGCTACTGAAATGGGGCTTCCCAGGGAAGAGGTTGAAATCATTGAGCTTGCCGGGCTGGTACACGATATAGGCAAGGTGGGCATTCCAGACGAAATTCTCAACAAGCCAGGCCCCTTGGCACCGTCGGAGATGGCTGTGATGACTCATCATTCAGTTTTGGGTGCAACAATTCTGGAGAGGGCCGGAATGCTCTCTGATTTAGCCCCGATGGTTCTTCATCATCATGAGTGGCATAATGGCTCAGGATATCCTGCCGGCCTGAAGGGAGGCCAGATTCCCACAGGGGCTGCGATTCTGTCTGTGGCCGATGCATTTGATACCATGATATCACACAGAATTTACAAGAATGCCATGCCACTGGAGGGAGCCGTGGATGAACTCAGAAGATGCGCTGGAGGGCAGTTCGACCCGGCGGTGGTGAACGCTCTGGGTAAAGCGGTGCAGGAAGCTCTGGACGATCCAGGCAGCAAATACAATTGGCTTCGAAACGTACTCAGGGCGGAGGAACTTGGTTTAGGCCCGGATGTGGTTTATTATGGCCCCCGTACCCTCGCTGAGCAACAAGGGGTTAGCCGGGATGCTATTACTTCCAAAGAACTGAGCGTGATATTCCGTATTACCCAAGAGATGAGAAGGCTGCTGGACTTAGACGACTTGCTGAATCATATTCTGTACATTGTGTCAACGGAAATGCACTATTCTGATTGTTCCATTTTGCTTCCTGATGAAGAAGGTGACAACCTTGTGATGTCCGCCGGTTTGGGGATGTCACAAAACTCTCTTGGGCTCAAAATCCCAAGGGGTACCGGTATTTCGTGGTGGGTTATGGATCATGGCCAGCCACAAAACGTGCCTGACGTAGGTGTAGATGAACGGCATTATGAAGGAACTCCAGGGGTTGCTTCAGAAGTGTATGTACCGTTGGAGGTGCGGGGAAAGCGGTTGGGGGTTTTACTGGTGCAAAAAGCCGAAAAATACGGTTTTACTCCTACAGATGTTAGGCTGCTTATGGCTGTTGCAGGCCACATTGCGTCGGCATTGGAAGTAGCCCAGCTACATAGCCAGGTCAAAAAGGCCGCCGAGACTGACAGTTTGACCGGGTTGCACAATAGACGCAGCACCGTAACTGCTCTCGCTGGGTTCATAGCAGATGCCAGGAGCAACAAAGGCCCTGGCTGCATAGCTATTGTTTTGCTCGATGTTGACAGGTTGAAGCTGGTAAACGATAATTATGGACACTTGGCCGGTGACAGGGTGCTGGTACATATCGCAGAGCATCTTTCACGAGGGTTCAGATCCAATGATATAGTAGGAAGGTTCGGAGGTGACGAGTTTATTGTTTTGCTGCCGGGAGTTTCTCCTGAATTAGCCGGTAACCGTGTAAAACAAGTCATATCCGGTTGGCTTGACGCAAAACTCATGGACTCATTGGGAAGAGAGATTCCGGTTCCCAGTGCATCTTTCGGTGTATCATGTTACCCCATAGATGGAATTGAAACGAGGGTGTTGATGGCTACGGCTGACAACAAACTTTTGGCGGCGAAATCCAAGACTCATGCAAGCACACGTTGATCCTCAAAAAATACCTTTCAAAGTACGGGCAATAGCTTCGGCGCTCAGAGAAAGCGGTGGCCGCCCCTTTATTGTTGGAGGTTCCGTAAGAGATGTGCTGCTGGAAAAAACACCGTCAGATTGGGATATTGCAGTAAACCTGGACCCCGAAGAGATACTGGGGCTTTTTCC
>DUTL01000332.1 GCA_012842105.1 Candidatus Fermentithermobacillaceae bacterium
AGCTGTATGAATTTCAAGCTGCTGTATGAAAAAACTACTGCTTTTCGCAAGGGCTGTCTGTTTTTCATACCGGTTTTCGAAAAGCTGCATGAATTCTGTACAGGCCCCGTCGGAAGCTGTATGAATTTCAAGCTGCTGTATGAAAAAACTACTGCTTTTCGCAAGGGCTGTCTGTTTTTCATACCGGTTTTTGAAAAACTGTATGAATTCTGTACAGGCCCCGCTGGAAGTTGTATGAATTTCAAGCTGTATGAATGTGAAGCTATGCAGGCTTAGAAGTCTTTCTCAATCGCCTCAATATTCGAGAGGTATAACCCGGATAAATCCTTGATAAGTGCCTGGCCTCGCGGCTGCCGGCCAATTCCGAGAGCAATGGCCGAAGCAGCCTCAAGGGCATCTCTTGCTTCGCAGCAGGCCTGCTTTACGGTCAGCGTTTTGAGCAGCGTATTCTTGGTTTCTTCTTTTCCGCCGGCGCCTGCATCTTCTATATCATCTATTATCTGATACGCATAGCCAAACAATCTTCCCCACGACGCCGCAGAATCAACCGTGTCGCAGGAAGCGCCGGCCAGTATGGCCCCTACCCTGGCTGAACCTTCAAACAGAGCCCCTGTTTTCATTTTGTACATCTCAGGTACGTTACAGCAGGCCCCGGTTTGGCCTTCTGAAATCAAGTCCAAAACCTGCCCGCCTACCATGCCACAGGGCCCGGCAGCTTTGGCAATCTCAAGCGCGGCTCTCAAAACACGGCCCTGAGGTACGTTCTTGCACGACAGCATAGACTCAAATGCCATTGTCAAGAGTGCGTCTCCGCAAAGCAGGGCAACCGCCTCGCCAAATCTCTTGTGACAACTTAGCCTGCCCCTGCGATAGTCATCATCATCCATACAGGGCAGATCATCGTGTACCAGGGAATAGGCCTGTATCATCTCAATACCTACGGCAAATGCCATAGGCTCGTCCTTAGACTTTGAGAGTTGGTTGTAGACAGAAAGCATTATTATGCTTCTAAGCCTCTTACCCCCGGAGACAGAGTAGTGCACTGCATCTCTAAGAGCCGGTACATTCCACGGATAGGACTCAATAACTTCCTCGATACTCCCATCGATGTGCTTGCGCCTTTCCTCAAGGTGCCGGTTAAGTGTCGCTAACGGCATCAGGCTCCCCCGTTTCACGGCTGTTGGTTTCGTCTCCGTGCTTGAGTATTTGCTGAACCGTGCTCTCTGCCCTTGCAAGAATGGATTCCAATGATCTCGCTAATTTTACACCTTCCTCAAACCTCGAAAGAGATTCTTCCAGAGACAGTTCACCGCTTTCCAAGCTTTTAACAATTTTCTCCAGCCGGCCAAGCATACCTGCAAAACTCAAAGATTCCTGGGTGTCTTTTGCAGATCCGGCCCCGGCCAGATCTTTTTCAGGCTGTGAGCTCATTCTGAACGTGGCACCTCCTCATCAGCATGGGTTTTTTCAACGCGGCAAACAAGAGAACCTTTGTGCAAGTTTATGAATACCTGATCTCCTGAGTCAACATCCTCGTGGCGCCTGATGATTCTCAAATCAGGAACTGACCTGGCCACACTATAGCCCCTTGACAAAATGTTGAGAGGGCTAAGGGTATCAAGTTTTAGCAGCAGGGAATTGAACTTCTGCCTCTCTGCATCCAATGAGAGCTTCATGGCATTTTCAAGATTCTCTTTAAGCCTTAACAGTGTCTCACTTGCGGAGACAAGAAACCAATCAGGCCTTTCCAAACATGGCCTTGAACTAAGGCCTTCCAATCGCGTGCGGCTGTCTTGAATTGCCAGGGCAAGGCTGGTATACGATCTTTGAACAAACCTTTCCAGCGTAGCCTGTATCTCCTGGGCATTGGGCACAACCAGTTCAGCTGCGGCCGACGGTGTAGCAGCCCTTATGTCTGCAACAAGGTCTGCTATTGTAACATCTCGTTCATGCCCCACAGCCGATACGACAGGCACTCTCGACCCGTATATGGCCCGTGCCACGGCCTCATGGTTGAACACAAACAGGTCCTCCTGGGACCCGCCGCCTCTGCCAACAATTATAACGTCTATGCCGGGCACTTGATTGAGCAACTTAATGCCGGCGGCAATTTCAACGTGAGCGCCCTCACCCTGCACCTTGGAATCAGCTACCACGAATTGGACTCCCGGGTAACGCCGCCTGCCTACAGATACAATATCTTTTATTGCTGCACCACGTATTGAGGTTACCAGGCCGATTTTTCGCGGAAAAAAAGGAAGGGGCCTTTTGCGTTCCGTAGCAAAGAGCCCTTCCTTTTCAAGCCTCTGCTTGAGTTCCTCTAGCGCAGCATACAGCGCACCGAGCCCTGCAGGTTCCATGTAGGTTGCGTATACCTGGTAAACTCCGTCACGCTCGAAAACTGATACGCTTCCAGCGACGATAACCTGCATACCTTCACCGGGAACAAACGACATGCGTTTTCTGTTGCTGCGCCACATGACTGCTTTTATACTTGATTTTTCATCTTTAAGCGTAAAGTAAAGGTGGCCCTGGTAATCTCTTAGATTAGCTATTTCACCCTGAACAAATACTTGCCGCAAGTACTCATCCTGCCAGAATAACGTGCGTATATAAGAATTGAGCCGGGTAACTGATATAACATCCCTGAAATCCAACCAGGTGCCACCTTTCGTATTGATAATATTCGCTTACAACAAGCCGCCAGTGGCCTTTACCAATCTGTGCTGCCGCTTTCAAGGTATTCATGAATGTCTTGTGCAGCAGCCTTTCCTGCGCCCATAGCCAGAATTACAGTTGCCGACCCTGTTACTGCGTCGCCGCCGGCCCATACTCCCGGTTTGGTTGTTCTGCCTGTTTCCTCATGGGTTTTCAGGCCTCCCCACTTATGAGCGCCCAGGCCATCAGTAGTCTGAACAAGTATCGGGTTGGGCGAGGTGCCGAGAGACATGATTACAGTATCGACGTCCAGCACAAACTCGGAACCGGGAATTGGAACAGGGCGCCGCCTGCCTGACTTGTCAGGTTCGCCAAGTTCCATTTTAATACATTCCATACCCTTAACCCAACCCTTTTCATCTCCAAGGATCCGCACAGGATTGGTAAGCAGGTGGAATTCCACTCCCTCTTCCTCAGCGTGGTGTATTTCTTCTGCCCGGGCAGGCATTTCCTCTCTGCCTCTACGGTATACGATCATAGCCTTGTCTGCACCCAGCCTCAACGCACACCTGACCGAGTCCATGGCTACGTTCCCGGCCCCCACTACGGCTACTTTCTTTCCGGATACAATAGGCGTGTCATGCTCGGGAAACAGGTAAGCTTTCATTAGGTTGATGCGCGTCAGGTATTCGTTGGCTGAATATACGCCGTTAAGATTCTCCCCGGGAATATGCATGAACATAGGAAGGCCTGCACCGCTGCCAATGAACACCGCATGGAAACCGTCATCAAACAGTTCATCTATAGTCGTTGTGCGTCCAATTATGAAACTGGTTTCAATTTTCACTCCAAGGTTTCGTACATAATTAACTTCTTTTCTTACGACATCCTTGGGAAGCCGGAACTCAGGTATTCCATATATCAAAACCCCACCGGGTTCGTGAAGAGACTCAAAAATCGTTACATCGTAACCCAGTTTGGCCAAATCTCCTGCACATGTCAGCCCTGAAGGCCCTGCACCTACCACAGCCACCTTCTTGCCGTTAGGTTCAACCTCAGGTACTTCAGGAGTTCCGTGCTCCAATTCCCAATCTGCCACAAAACGTTCCAGCCTTCCTATTGCTACAGGCTGCCCCCTTCTGCCGAGGACACATTTGGATTCACATTGGGCTTCCTGAGGGCACACTCTTCCGCATACAGCAGGAAGGTTATTGGTTGACTTCACAACATTGATTGCATCTTGGTACTTCTGCTCTTTAATCAACTTGATGAACCCGGGAATGTTAACAGAAACCGGGCAACCCTGAACACACAAAGGCTTTTTGCACCCAAGGCACCTTGACGCTTCTTCCAAAGCCATTTTTTCGGTATAACCAAGAGCTACCTGCTCAAAGTTGGAAGCTCTGGCTGTTGGATCTTGAACAGGCATTTCAATTCTGCTTTTTCTTGCAGCCATTAGTGCTCACCTCCGCACCGGCAACGTTCATTGGCACATTTTTCTTGTTCCCTGTATGTGTTTGCCCGTCTCCAGGCTTCATCCCAATCCACCAGGTGGCCATCGAACATTGGCCCGTCTACACAGGCAAATTTGGTCTCCCCAGCCACAGTAACCCTGCAAGCACCACACATACCGGTGCCGTCAACCATAATCGGGTTCATGGATACCCATGTCTTGATGCCATATTCCCTGGTGACGTTACACGTAGCTTTCATCATGGGCATTGGCCCAATAGCTACTACTTCGTCTGGCTTCAAGCCATTTTCCAGCATTTGCTTAAGCTTGTCCGACACAAACCCGTGAAAGCCACGGCTTCCGTCATCAGTGCAGATACAGAGTTCATCTGAACACTCTTTAACCTCTTGTTCCAGAATTATGAGGTCCGAAGAACGTGCGCCGACTATGCTTATCAAGTTAACCCCCCGCTTGTGGAGTTCCTTGCATTTAGGCAGCAAAGGGGCAACTCCGACTCCTCCGCCAACTGCAACTACACATCCTTTTTCAGGAAGCTCAGCGGGCAACCCAAGAGGGCCTGCCAGATCCATAATGGTATCGTTGGGCTCTAACTTGCCCAAAAGTTTCGTTGTGAAGCCGACCTCCTGGTATACAAGAGTAATTGTGCCTTCCTCACGGTTGTAATCTGCAATCGTAAGAGGAATTCGTTCTCCCTGTTCGCTTACTCGAAGTATTACGAACTGGCCCGGTTGGGCCTTTCTTGCGATATGAGGAGCCGAGACAACTATTTCCTTGGTCACAGGAGTCAAGACTCGCTTCTTCAGTATTTGGTTCATTCACCTATCCTCCCACACCTACCATAATTGACAGTTAGAGTTTCATTGAATGATCTCATAACCCTTACTCAGGTATTGTACCGTTTCTCACTATCCCTTGACCAGCCCATCTTGCGGAAAATTCCCATAAGAACCCCATTTACGAATTTGGGGGATGCATGGGAGCTGAATTCCTTGGCTAACTCTATTGCTTCGTCAAGCACTACCTCTACAGGAGCCCCTTTCAAAATAACAGCTTCTGCATAAGCAAGCCTGAGAATGGAAAGGTCCACCCTGGGCATCCTTGATACAGGCCAACCAACTGATACCCCATCAATGGCCTCGTCAATTTCCTCAACCCTCAAAATCGTAGTCTCAGTCAATTCCCGGGCATATTCGATATTTCCGGAGTCAATCCGGAGTTCCTGTTCTGCCTCGTTTAAAAGATAACCGAAGCTTTCAGCAGGGCCCATGTTGCCTACATTCCAACAAAAAAGCGCACGCAGCGCCAATACTCTTGAATCCCGTCTGGTCATCCTTCGTGTTTTCAATGGAAATACGGCCTTCCCGGAACCCGTTCTTCCAGAAATTCCCTTATCCCCTTTCCTTCGTCATCTGTCCACTTACCTATAGAATACCCCAACCATGTAGCTACCCCGACCACAAGAGTCTTCCAAAACCCAAGCCATATTAAGGATAATCCGGTAGCGAAGCCGACCAATGTTCCCAGCGCCCGGCCGGGATTCTCCCTTGCCCAAGCCACAACCCTGTTTAAGAGCCCGTCTTCCAATGCCGGGTCACCTCCTAACGCCTGCCTTCAAGAGCTATATCGGCCACGGATACCGACACTAATTCCACACTTACGCCTACAATATCCCGAACATAGGAAGACACTGCTTTCTGAAGCTTATCCGCCAATTCGGGTAAATTTGCGTCTACAGCCACTTTCAGTTCCAGGGACACACGAAGCCCAAGTTCTCCGGCGGTTACCGCTGTCCTCACACTCCTTACGCCCGGAATCCTTGAAGCCACACGGGTAACCAGGTTCTTTACGGCGACCAGTGAAATACGCACCTGGCCCATCTCTGTATCGTGGACAAGCGCATGTACCGGTGCCTTTTGAATGCCGACATACACAAAGCGAAGGCCTATCAGGAACAGAAAACCTGAGACGACGCCCAGTACAGTCCTGCCTGTAGGCGTTCCCAAACCCTCCACAAAAGCAGTGAGCGGCTTATCCCACCCGAAGCTTACCATGAGGAACAACAATGAGATTATTGAGAGGGATACTGCGTAGATAGTTAGGACTACTCTGTCAGCTAAGCGCACAAAACCACCTCTTTCTGTTTACGCCTCAGTACTGGCCCTGAGGCTATCCTGAGAGACTCCCTGAATATGAATATTGACATGGGTCACTTTAAGTTCTGTCATGCTTTCTATGGATTTTTTCACATTTTCCTGGACTTTGTACGCCACCTCGGGGATTCTGGCGCCGTACCTAATGTTGAGGTACAGGTCCAATGCTACCGCTTTCTCCCCTGAGGAAACCTTGACTCCCCTGCCTGTACTCTTTTTCCCCAGAATCGCGCTGCCGATATCACCCATAATATTGCCTGACATGGCCGCCACGCCCTCTACCTGAGACGCGGCCACGCCGGCAATGGCAGCGATTACCTCATCGGAAATGCGCACTTTCGAACTCTGGTTTTTCAAGTCCTCTGAAACATTAATATAATCCGGCACTGCGGTGTGCCTCCTCTTCATGTGTTTCCAGAAATCATTATACAGAGTATTCCAGGCAGCCTGCAATCCCAATCACCTTGGGGTAGGGACAACGGTAATGTTTTGAAGGCTTATCCGTGCAATCCGCCTCACTGCATCCCCAATTTGAGCAACGTCTCTCTCACTCAGCGTCGTTGTTTTGACAACAACAGTGCAGGAATCCCCTGAAAGAAACACCAGGGCCTCCAATCCTTTCGCTCCTAGAATTCCTTCAATCTTGAGTTCTTTTCCCATAGCGTCCACAATCGCAAGGTACTGCAAGTAGGCTTCGTCCCGCACTTGTGGGGACGCATTTTTGTCGTCCATCACTTTCTTGACAAGGTCCATTTGCTCTTTCTGAATCTTCTCACGGGATAACCTGAATTCTGCGAAAAAATCCTCTGTGCCTTCATGGGAACCAACGGGATCTTCACTGGAAAACCTGCCCGGCCTGAGCCCAACGACATCAACTGTGCGGGTGCATATATAGTACAGCAAGCCTGCCACGATCAAAAGAAACGCCAGCGCTTGCCATATTTGTTTCTTCGCGCTTTTTGTTATCTCCAGGCTTCGTTCAAATCTTCTCATTACAGAGTTAGTCTTCACTTTATTTCCCTCCTTGCATTGGCAACACCTCTATTTTGTAAATCGGAATATCCAGAAGCACCTGGACAGCCCGGTATATGTTGGTTTTTACCCTAGGGTCCGAAGCGCCCTCAGCCACAACCACACACCCTGAGATCTTAGGGGCTATTACTTTCTCAGGAATGAGCGAATCGCCTGAACCAGATATTCTACCGGTTACAACCTGAGAAGTTTCAGATTCCGTAATTGTCTGCCTGGTTTGGCCTTGGGATGTAGACTCTGACTGGGAGTTTCGTGACAGGGTTGTATTGGTTACGTAGACCGTTTCAGGTCCTCTTTCCAGGGCTATGGATACGTGCACCTTTCCTGCTCCCTGAACGGCAGAAACCACTTCCTCCAATTGTTTTGCAAGGATGTTCTGATATTCTCTTAGTTCAGCAAGAATACGGTGATCGTCGGGGATTGTTGCCTTACCGGAGCCAGACATGAAACTCCCTATGACAATCAGAACCACTCCAAGCATGCCCACTAAAACAAGTTTCAAGTAATCAGACTTCAAAAACGGAACCTGTAAAGCCTTCATCTTGAATCTCTCCTTTTCGATTACTGCCGTTTTGTTTGCAAATCCCCAGCATCTTCCTTGTCAGCTGCTCCCATCTTGGAACTGCTCGAAGCAGATGTTGTCTACGCTTATGGAAAGATGGGCTGCAAGCAATTCCCTGAACCGGTCGATTGTATCGGAGCCGGTTTCATCAACAGGGGAAGTCAGGTACAAAGTTACCTTCGACCCTGAGAAACCAGGCGCAAACCCCTCTGTTTCAACCAGTACGCTGTGTACGGGCAGGCCGGCGACAACACCCATTTCTGTTACCCGCCTTTCAACTTCCCGGGCATAAAAGAGTTCAAGAGAAACAGAACCTGAATTCCGTTCTTGATAACCCCAGGCAATTCCGGCCACATCGTAAGGCTTGGTCACAAAACCCGCGGCCGGCGCTAAGATACACAACAGCAACAGTAGTTCAATAACGAATTTGGACTGCTTTTGCATTGTTTTGGGAATCATCAGAAGGGCCGCAGACGATATGACTGCAACCAGGTATACTGTCTTTGCCCATGCTTTCAAAGACTCCACTTTTGTCCTCCTTTATTCAGATGTTCAGAATGCTTTGGCCGCCTGAGCTAACAGCGATAGGCAAATAATGAAAATGAATGAAGTAGCAAACAGAGTCACAGCCAGGAAACTTACCCCGCTTGCCATTGCCTGTAAAGAACGTTTTACCTGAGGCCCGCAAGTAGGCCCGAGCACTGCCAAAGCTATCCGCCATGCAACAAAACACGAAAGCACTCTGGCCAGTGGAGAGAACACAACGCCAATTAGCGCAATGCTTCCAGCCAACCCAACGGCCGACCTGAGCGCAAAGAGTGAATGAAAAAACATGTCCATTGTGTCTCCCACCATCTTCCCTGCTACAGGGATGAATGTTGAGCTCATGTATTTGGCGGTGCGCAGTGCTATGCCATCTGCAACTCCCGCAGCTGCTCTTTCACCTGCCACCACCCCGACGAAGGCCGCAAGCAAAATGCCCATGCCGGCAAAAGCGGTTTGCCTCAGCACGTCAGCTATACCTGAAACCCGGTCACCCCCGCCGAAATTGCCTGCCATGTCTATGGCAATGGATGTAAATATCAACGGAAAAGCTACATCAAGGATGAAAACACTCACAAAAGTGCCCATTCCAAACACAGTGGGGTGAAGCACACCTGCCGTGACAGGCGCCCCAGACGCAAGCACCATACCTGTAATAACAGGTATAAAGGCGAAGAACGCTGCTCTAAGGCTTTCCACAGTTTCAGCAGCTACGGTGAGAACATCCTTGAACGAAAGAACAGCGAGCAGGACAAGAACCATGTGGGCAGATGTCTGGGCCATTTGGCTTGAACCGTCAGGGGCCATAGTCTGGCCTAGAATGTTCAGGCAGCTAATGGTGACCCCTATTAAGATTATCTGCCCCAGTATCCTTGCATAACCTGCAAAATTGCCAAAAGCTTGCCCAGCCAATGCTCTCAGGCACTCTTTGAGCTTAACGCCTTTGCCTGTGAGAATGCCGTGAAGGGGCCTGGCTTCAGAGATATTGTACACGGCATTCTCACAGGCAAAGGCGTTAAGCTCAAAGAGTGCCTGAGAGCATTGGCTGGGCCCAGTATCCTTGCATAACC
>DUTL01000333.1 GCA_012842105.1 Candidatus Fermentithermobacillaceae bacterium
GTTAGGGCTTCGGATGATAATCAACCCACAACACCCCAAAGAGAAAGAGTGAATTCAAACGGGCCGGCACCCTATCGGCAGGCATTACGCGCACCAGACACAGCCGCGATTGCCGGTCAACTCTATTCCAACCAACGATGGGCTTGCCCCTTTCGAGATACTTTAATAGCACTGGTGTCCGCAAACAGGCGCGAAATACCTGCTGTGAGGTATGTCAACCATGTACTGCGGGTATGAAATCGCAATTACTCCAGCATCTATAAGATCAAGGAGTACCGTCAGCCAACACTTTACCACAGAGCAAGTGCCGTAGAGATAGGAAAGGTGTTAAGCACCGGTCCGATGGTGAATCGTTCCCCATGTTTACGATAACAGCTTGGATTGAATTCCATAGCGTTTTGTGATTATAGGGCAACATACCCAGCCTCTGAGTCCTCGTGGCAAGAGCCACACACCTAAATCTTAGGGGATCCCAGATGGGTAGGGCCCTTGTGCATGGGCCTTTTCTTTGCCAAATTATATTGGTAAGCAACTACACCCAAAAAGCACACCAGGCCAAAGGCATCACTTCGGAAGCCGGGGTTTATTAGGCTTAAGGCAGCAGCGGCCAGGACTATTCGGCATGGTCTATTTAAGTTGCAGTATAGCCACCCTTCGGAAGCAGCGCCTAATGCGTAGCAGCCAATCAGGGCCGTGCAGATAGACAGGGCCAATTGACCAACCGCCACGGATCCCTGCATTAGCATAATCGGATTATAGACGAATATATAGGGCAGAATAAACCCGGCCGCCGCTAACCTACAAGCCATAAAACCCGTACTCATGGGATCGGACTCTGCAATGCTTGCGGCAGCAAATGCGGCCATAGCCACTGGTGGGGTGATTCCCGATAGACATGCAAAGTAGAAAATGAACATATGAGCAGCAATGGGAAGAATACCCATTTGAATTAGCGGTGGGGCCAATATAGTTGCACATAAGATATAGGAGACCGTTGTAGGCAAGCCCATACCAAAAATAATCGCCGTAACCATACTTAAGATTAACCCTAACCATAGACTGCCCTTGGATACGCTGATGATTATGGCCGCTATTTTTAGGCCTAGGCCGGTTGGCCCCTCTGGCAAATGACTTCTCACTCATTCTGTTTATGACAAAGTCAGTATCGATGCCCGACAATTTCTTCCTGGGTGAAATGAGGGCAGAAGCTACAATGAGCCCGGTAAGGGGATCGGCAGAGTACAAGGCTTTGGACATCTTCGTTTCCCTGGGAAACCCGTGAATTTCGTTATGAGCCTTAACCGCATCGACTATCTCTGCATCGAAACCCAGCTCAACGGCAATTTCACCGGACCTGATGCTGTGGGCGTGCGGATCCTTCTTTGTGTCTTCATAGTCAATATCGTGCAAAAGCCCCGCCGCTCCCCATCTTTCTTCGTCTTCGCCAAAGTGCCTAGCCAGCCGCCTCATTACGGCTTCCACTGCAAGAATATGCTTAAACAAGTTTTTGGTAGTTACACGCTTTGATACTTCAGCTGTAAGTTCATCTCTGGTCAATAGCCCATCTCCTTGTACAACATAGTTTCCTTCTTACATGCCAATCAATGCCCACATAGCGTATACCTGTTGCAACCCTGCGATACCCTTTAGGGCAGTTCCATGGAGCAGCCCTATGCAAACACCAGAGCAAAACTGCCATCTCCATGGAGCAATGCACAGCCGTAACCTGGAACTACTTGAACAGCGATGCAAACACCAAAGACACAATGCTCATTAGTTTGATCAATATGTTTAACGAAGGCCCGGCTGTATCCTTGCACGGGTCACCTACTGTATCGCCCACAACCGCTGCAGCATGAGTAGGCGTTCCTTTGCCTCCCAGGTTGCCGGCTTCAATATGCTTCTTAGCATTATCCCATGCTCCGCCCGAATTGGCGAGGAAGATCGCCATCACAACCCCGGTCACCAAACTTCCCGCCAATAGCCCTGCAAGCGCCTCCCTGCCCAGGGTAAAGCCAACGAAAAGAGGCACCACAACTGCAAGAAGCCCAGGTACGATCATCTGCTGAAGAGCACTTACAGTTGATATATCGACACATCTTGCGTAATCAGGACGCGCCTTGCCTTCCATAATCCCTTTGATTTCCCTGAACTGCCTTCTCACTTCCTCAACCATCTGAAACGCTGCCTTCCCTACAGCTTCCATAGCCATGGATGAGAACAAAAGGGGCAGCATTCCGCCTATGAGAAGCCCGGCAATTACGTTCGCGTTTAGTACATCAATAGACGTAAGCCCGGCTGCTTGTGAATAGGTCGCGAAAAGCGCCAGGGCAGTAAGGGCCGCAGAACCAATGGCAAACCCTTTTCCAAGCGCAGCTGTGGTATTTCCCAGGGAATCAAGAGTATCAGTGATCTCTCTCACACTCTTGTCCTGGTGTGTCATCTCTGCAATACCGCCTGCGTTGTCTGCTATTGGGCCGTATGCGTCAACTGAGACTGTCATGCCGGTGGTTGAAAGCATTCCTACAGCAGCCAAAGCAATTCCGTAGAGGCCTCCGAACCCGCTGGCATCTCCAAACCTGTAAGCCACCAGGCTTGCAAATGCAACCAGAATAACCGGAACGGCAGTGGATTTCATGCCAACAGCCATGCCCTGGATGATATTGGTGGCCGGCCCGGTCTTTGAGGATTCAGCGATAGACTGCACAGGGCCATATTCTGCAGATGTATAGTACTCTGACGTAAGCCCAATGAGTATCCCGGCTACCACACCTGCAAAAACCGGCCAGAAAAGAGCCGGCGCGCCTGTGGTAACATATACAATTCCATATACTATGGCCAGTACAATGATACTGGATGAAAAGGAACCCATCCTCAAGGCAGTCGACGGTTGCGACATCCTGGCTCTCACGAAAAAAGTTCCCAAAATTGATGCAACAACCCCGCCTGCAGCCACCAGCAGGGGCAAAACTATGGCCACGAGCGCTTTGTCTGAATTCTTCATCATGGCCCCCATTGCCATGGCTGCAATGATAGAGCCGACATACGACTCA
>DUTL01000027.1 GCA_012842105.1 Candidatus Fermentithermobacillaceae bacterium
GGGTTCTGAGGGCACAGGCCTTTCAGAGGACGTATTGGAGTTGGGAGCAATGCAAGTGAGAATACCTATGTACGGGTCAGTTACTTCGCTTAACCTTGCAGTTGCCACAGGCATTCTAATGTACGATATTGCTGCCAAACCTCAAGTGCAATTTTGAACCGGCAGGCGCCGCTGTCTGTCGCTGTTCAAGCCTCTGAACAGGTGTCCGGTTTGCGCCGGGGGCACCGGCCACTTTTTGGCGTCTTGACATAACTGATTCAATTGACTATATCTAGTAGCATAGGCTCACTTAGAAGGAGGTTGTGAAGGGTGCCTATTTATGAGTACAAGTGTGAGAACTGTGGTAGGTTCGAGAAGATGCAGAAGATATCCGATGCCCCTCTTACGACCTGCCCTAAATGTAAAGGACCTGTAAAGAAATTGATAAGCCATAATGTTGGGATCATCTTCAAAGGGTCGGGCTTCTATTGCACAGACAATAGATCCAGTGAGTATAAGGAAAGATCAAAAGAGGATAAGGCAGCAGATACCTAAAGCAAGCCCTTGAGATTGTGGAACGGGGTTCAGTTCTCCTGAAAGGCCAGAAGAGCAATGGTTCTGGCCTTTTCTGTGTACGGGCCCGGTTGCAGCGGCCTGTATGGTGTCAATTGTCGTCTATTCCAAACTGTGGCCTTTTTGCGTTTGCCTTGTTTTGAAACATGCTTATGACCCGCCACGAGAATACTGCAATTAGTGCGTCCATGGTGTGGTGTACCAGGGTACCGCCTGCCACAAGGCTAAATAGCGCCCAGGGTTCTGACTTGCCGTAAAGCATCTGTGAACTCCCAAAGGCCAGGAATGGTTGCACAATGAGCCCTTCGAGCAGTGCGTGGATAGGGCCGGTGATTCCAAGAACCAGCGGGTAGGACAGTCTCTTTCTTAAAAGCAGTGCGCCTGCTATTCCCACAGGTATGTGCATAGCTGCCCTCATTCCAATAACCGGGCCGAGTTTCAAGAAGAAACCGGTTGCCGAACCCAACGCAACAATGCCTGCTACCCATGGGCCAAAGAACATGGAGACCATGAGAGGCACATGAGAAGCCAGGGTGGCAGAAAAAGGCCCGATAACCACGCCCAGGACCCCTCCCAATGCCATTGGGATTATGAGGGAAAGGGCCAGGAGCAGGGCACCGATTGTCATGTTCCTTACGTCGAGCACTCTCACTTGTTTCAACTCCCGTTAACTGTTTGCAATGGTATACTAGCCGTCTGGCACTTGCGAAAACACCTATAGTATATCAGGTGTCTTGTCAGCTGTAAACATAAAAGGCACCGGCAGGGAAGTGGTTCCCCATCCGGTGCCAGGGTTCAAACTGCACAGGGCCGCCATGGCCCCCTATGCTTTACAAGGGTTGTCATGGTTCGCCTGCGGGTTCTGTGGATCTATATCGGGCTTGCCAATTAGTAGGTGAACCAGTGGTTTCCTATTGCCCCTATAGCCGGTTTTGACCATAGCCATGAGTTGGTTACGATGTGGTAGTTAAAGTAATAAAGCGCTCCTCCTGTAGGATCCCACCCTGACAGGGCATCTTTTGCCGCTCTGATTGACTCCTGGCTGGGATAGGCATTGAACATCCAGTTGCCCACGCATGAAAACTGCCACGGCTCGTATATGACCCCTTGAATTGTATCAGGAAACAGGCGGCTTCGGACTCTGTTCAAAACCACGGCGCCTACTGCCACTTTGCCTACATACGGCTCTCCGGCTGCTTCTGCGTAGATGAGCCGGGCCAGGAGCATGAGCTCTTGCTGAGTGTAACTTGAGTTCCAAGAACTGTATGCAAGAGCTGTTGACGGTATGGTTACCACAAATGAACCAACTGTAATAACCAGGGCCAGTGCTGCATAGACAGGTCTATTGCGCATTCCAAATATCCCCCTCTCAGGCCTCCGGAGTTAGCTTATGGGTTCGGTGAAAGGGTTCAGCCCTACCGCCTGTTCAAGGCGGATTCACCCAAACATGGTTCCTCCGTACCCGCCGGCCATAGGCGGGATTCGGCCTTGTTATACTCACGGATTGTAGCACCGCTAGGCCCAAGTTTCACTAGTAAATCTCTGGAAAACGGAAAATCAAAGGAGTGTACAAGTGATCCGGGCAATGTCAATCTGATAGAAGAAAACCTTTGTCTTGCAGTACTTCTTCCAAATGCTCAAGTTGCTGTTTGCCGGATGCCTTAACAGTATGAAGGTGGATTCCGTCTGTGAGGGAAGACAGGAGCCCTGCCTGTGTTGTTTCCATGGTTTCCATGAACTTTTCCACATCATCCCGGGTAGAAATAGAAAGTTGGCCTGTGAGCTGGCCGTACACCGGATGTTCCACTATGACATCAATAACTTCAACCCCTGCATTCACCATGGCCAGCAGCTCTTCGCGAGTTTGAGCGAAGTTGTGTTTTACTGCAATGAGCTTGGTTACGCCGGGACTTCTAGGTAAGTCCCATATGGTGTAGCCCCGGGGGGTGGCAAGTATGGATTCTCCTCCTGCCCTTAGAAGCGCTATATCCTGGACTATGACCTGCCTGGTAACTCCAAGCCGGGAGGCCAAGGATGCTCCTGTAACAGGTTTGGAAGAGGCAGAAAGAATTTGCACTATTCGATTTCGTCTTTCATAAGCTTCCATGGGATCACCATAATAACGAATTAGTATTCCAGTTTGTTTCAAGCGCTGATTAGAGGTAACCTGACATGATCTTATATTGGTTTCAATAGCCCGGCAAGCTACCTGAGTTGCAACTATTATTCACCTTAATCCGGGAACTCATGAATTACCGGACGTGAATCCGCATAGTGGGATACCTTGAAAACAAGGGTGCGGCGGGCCGTGTTTCTGGGGTTGAAGCGTTACTAACACGAATTCCGTAGGCATGGGTTCTCCGAAGGCCAAAGAACGGCCAAGCGAAACGGGGTAACGGTTCTACCCGCGAAAATGGTATAATACAATAGTGTTTCGGATAGGAACCACTCAATATAGCCAGAACTAATGGGAGAGATATTCGCATGGTAAGAAAAGTATGTTCCGGGCAGCCGTCTTCACTTACGGCATACCTCATCAAGCGGTTTACAGGCCAGGATGATCCGTGTTCTCCTGTGACAGAACTCGGTATGCGCAGCAAGTATGCTTTCTTGGAAGCCTGGGTCAGCATAGCCGGCAACCTGGTTCTGGCTGCGGTAAAAGTGGTTTTCGGCGTGGCGATGAACAGCATATCGCTTTTGGCTGATGCAGCGCATACAGCTTCAGATGTGCTTACCTCATTTGTGGTGCTTTTAGGATTCAAAATAGCCCAAGTTCCTGCTGATGAAAAGCATCCTTTCGGACATGGCAGAGTTGAGTTCCTCAGTACTCTTGCAATAGCTGTGCTTCTGGCCCTTGTGGGAGTGGAGTTTGGCAAGTCTTCATATTCCCGGCTTATCGCCGGATCTCCTGTCAAAGGAAGTTTGGGAGTAGCAGCCGTAATGGTTGTGGGAGCTCTGGCAAAAGAGTGGATGACAAGGTTCGCCCTTTACCTTGGCAGAAAGGCTAACGCTCAAGCGCTCATAGGAGATGCATGGCACCACCGTACCGATGCAATCGCGTCATTGCTGGTGGCAGTTGCCATGGTGGCATCTATGTACGGCTACCACTGGGTTGATGCGGCCCTGGGCCTGGTTGTTTCAGCGCTCATTGTCTATACAGGGGTTGAACTGGGGGTTTCTTCATGTTCTACCCTGATTGGCGAAAGGGCGCCTGAAGAACTTGAAGGTGAAATAGAGGATGTGGCAACGAACTGCCCTGAGGTGAGAGGCTATCACAAGGTTAGTGTTCATGATTATGGGGGCCGAAAGTCCGTGTCCTTACACATACTGGTAGACAGCGGCTTGTCCCTCGTTGAATCTCATGATATTGCCACGAAAGTAGAGGATGCCCTTAAAACCAGGATTTCAGGTGACATAGTTGTGCATGTTGAGCCTGAGGCATTA
>DUTL01000334.1 GCA_012842105.1 Candidatus Fermentithermobacillaceae bacterium
ATCATGCATCAAGTGGGTCGTCAAGAAAACTGTGCCCCCGGCCTGCTGGAATTCAAGGATAATGTCTTTGATGATTCTGGCGTTTTTAGGGTCCAACCCGCTTGTGGGCTCATCAAGAAACAGCGTTTTAGGATTGTTGAGCAGGGCCCTTACGAAATTCAGCCGTATTTTCATCCCTTTAGAGAATTCCGAAACCTTCTTGTTGCGATCGTCCCAAAGCCCAACTCTCTTAAGCAAGTTCTCTACGTCAGCGTGTTCCTTGTAAAGTTTCCCGTAAAAATCCAGGTTCTCCATGGCAGTAAGTTTCGAGAAATGAACCGGCACCTCAAAGCCTACACCAATTTCATGGAAAAACTCCCGGCCATAGATTCTGAAATTTCTCCCCTTATAGAGAACCTCTCCCCGGTAATCTCTAAGAAGCCCGGTCATGATCTTCTGAGTGGTGGTTTTGCCTGCACCTGACGGGCCAAGAAATCCAAAAATCTCCCCGTCCTGAAAATCGAACTCAATACCTTTTATTGTGTCCTCTTCACTTTTGGGGTACCTAAACCTTAGGTCTTTGACCTTGAACACTCAGTTTCACCTTCTTTCTATCTTTAGCGGTAGCACATTGCAGATCTGAATGCGTTATAGCCAGGATGCCGCGGGATAAGATGCTGGATATTTGCCCCGGATATTACTCTGTTATTCTTATAGTACGCCAATATTACAGTGATCACCTTCCAGGTTAGAAAATCAGCAAACAAAGCCGGCATCCTCGTAAATGTACTCTTCGTGTAAAGTATCGTGCCCTTTCAACTTTAACGAGAAAGTGAAACTTTTAGGACCGTCCCGGATGTGTCAGGCGGCAACAGCCCAGATGGTGCCAAATGCGAGGAAGACTCCAAGTGGAATGGTGTCGGTTGCCTTCAAGCGTCCAAGAAGAAGCAACGGGATGGAGTAAGCGGCAGACATGGTAAAGCCAAGGGCAAGCCCTGACAGAATTTTGGGGAACCCAAGGTATAGCCCTATTGCGCCGGCCATTTTCACATCTCCGCCACCCATGGCCCCGGGTTTCATCAAGGCTACTGCGAAAAGCGACCCAAAACCAAAGCAGGCACCCCAAAAACCGTCAATCAGGCTGGCCCACCCCTGGATTGGCCATACCTGGGCCAGCCGCAGGATAAGCGCAAACCCGGATGCAGATAGAAGGATCCTATTCGGAAGGAGGCCGTACATGATATCGGTTCCGGCAAGAATGCACAGATGCAAAGCCACAATCATATGCAAAACACCTACCAGCCCCAGGCCAAAGCGCTTGTATAGAACAAGAAAGGCAATAGCGGTTGAGAGTTCAACAGTTATATACGCCGGGCTTATTTTTTCGCCGCAATGCTTGCACCTGCCTTTCTGTACAACATAGCTCAAGACAGGCATGAGTTCCCGCGGCCCAAGGGTTTGCCTGCATGAAGGGCAATGAGACCGGCCGCCAAAAGGCTCTCCGGCAGGAAGCCTTGCCGCAACCATGCCTCCGAAGCTGCCTATGCATAGTCCTATAAGGAACACCATCAAATCAGCCAACCCGGAACCTGTTGAAAGGCACGTGGAAAAGCACGTGAAGTAGCGATTAATAGTTTCGCGCATCAAAAAACACCTGCCCTGTGATTTTCATCCTATTATCATGCTGCCTCTTGTCTTTCGGCAGTTCAGCAAAAGAAGAATATTCTCCTCCCATATACCCATCAATGGTTTCCAGCCTAATTCCGGTTACAGACTCTTGAAGCAGGGCGAGGCACTGCGCCTGGTTTTGCTCACTGCCTTCAACCTCAAGGTTGAAACTTATGGTGCCGAGGGGAGAATTGCTTTCACCGGCTTGAACAGAATATCCCAGGTGTATTATCGTAACTCCTGATTCACCTGCAACGCTGTTGATCTGTCCGGTCAAATCTTGTTCCCATTCAGGCCCGGCGATGGGAGGAAGATTCTCCAGGTTTGCCAAAGATTCTTCGAGCCTGGCTAAAGTGCTTCGCAAAGTTGCCAAGTCAAGCCGGAGTTCTTCGCTAATGCCTAGTTCTTGGTTTCGGCGGTGGGAAAAGTAAACCAAAGCCCCGGTGCCAATAATGGCAAGTATAACTGGGATAACGGTCAAAACAACCATTGTTCTTTCGCGCTGCAATCGGTTCATAAATGACTCCTTCCCCCGAGGTTACAGATAGATGATGATTCCATGTGCCCGCATTTCCCGCGAGAACTTGGCCATTCCACCAAATAAACCCATACCGGTTTCACCCTTGAACTGAAGCCCTGTCTCAGTCGGCTGTGCGGGTTGCGATAATAATCCGGAATTCATAGTATCCCTGCCTTACAAGCAAAGAAGCTGATCTAACACCTGTAACAAACCCTGCTTTGCTCACAGAATCCAAAACATGCGCGTAAACCGCCGGTTCCGTGACGAATCCCGACAACTGAACAGTAGCGTCGTTGCGCACGTTGTAGGGCCCGAAGACACACCCTTCCGGCGCCAAATTGCGTATCTCGCTCATCCGGCTTGACCAATCCGCCTTTGCCAGAAGTTGTTCACGAGCTTCACGCACCGGCCTTGGTATGACGTTCAACTGAGCCGAAACCCCTTCAATCTCCTGAGAAAGGCGAGTGGCCTCAAATTCATCGGGCCGGCGCTCAATGACAATAACTCCAATTTCCCATGCTCTGAGAGCAACCATTACCCATACCACCAGCGCGATACCTACAAAAACCGATCGAATTGAAGATGCCCTGCGCTCACCTTCTTCCAGCAATCCGTAGATATCAGGGCGTAGAAGGTTTAGGTCGCATGAATTGAGTTCAGCGGAACTGCTTCTTTTGCCTGAAGATTTGAACCGTTTCACCACAAGCCTTCACCTTCTTTCGGAAGAGCCAAACCTGCGGCCACACCGTATTCAGCGTCACACTGAATCAACTCCGGGCCGCACACCTGGGTCTCGATACCCACTTGCTCACTTAGGTAATCGGCAATGAAACCGGCAGAGTCTGATGAGCCCAATACAGTTACATTTCTTGTGAGTTGGCCTGGCCCCGAACCGGCAATAAACCGGGCTGAACGCGAGACCTCGCCGGCGAGAATCTCGGCATTGGCAAGAAAATTGCCGGGGTTCATGGGGATTTCCCTCATAAGCCAGGGGTAGTTGTCAATGGCCAGATGCAGAAGCGCTCCGTTAGGCCGTATATCCAGGGCTACGTTAAAAATTGCATGCAGGCTGTCATCTTGAACACGATCAAAATCTTCTTCAACCGGCCTGGCCAACATCCAACGGCTTATGCG
>DUTL01000335.1 GCA_012842105.1 Candidatus Fermentithermobacillaceae bacterium
GAAATTATTACTTTACTTTGTTTGTTTGATTTGGTCATCAAGAACGCAAGGGTCTTTGACGGAACCGGAGCCCCGTGGTTTCGGGCAGATGTAGCCATTAAAGACGGATATATTGCCAAAGTCGGTGACATTACTGAAGAAGCCAGGAAAACCATAGATGCAGACGGCAAGTATTTGTCTCCGGGGTTCATAGACGCCCACTCCCACTCAGACCCGGTTTTGGTAACTAATCCAACTGCTGACAGTAAGATCATGCAGGGGGTTACTCTGGAGGTTATAGGGCAGTGCGGTTCATCGGCTGCTCCGAGACGTTTGGGGTATAGGCCAGATGCAGATGATACAGACAAGTGTCCTGACTCTCCGGATTGGGCTGACATGGCCTCATATTTGAAAGTCCTCGAGGATCAAGGGGTCAGTATTAACGTTGTGCCCCTGGTCGGCCACGGCTCTGTCAGAAAGCAGGTTATGGGTTCAGATAATCGCCTTCCTTCGCCTGAGGAACTCACTCTTATGAAGAAACTGGTATCAGACGCCATGGAACAGGGAGCCTTTGGCATCTCAACAGGATTAATCTATGTCCCCGGAACATACTCAGATACAAATGAAGTCATTGAGCTGGCCAAAGTAGTTGCAGGCCATAAAGGTATCTACTTTACCCATATAAGAAATGAAGAAGATGATCTCATCGAGGCCATAGAAGAAGCCATAAAAATCGGCTTTGAGGCAGATATCCCGGTTCAGGTTTCCCATTTCAAAGTCAAGGAAAAACGCAACTGGGGCAAAGTCATAAAGGCCATAGCCTTGATCGAAGAGGCCCGTGAAAAGGGCCTGGATATTACAGCGGACCAGTACCCATATACTGCTTCGTCAACTGACCTTAGTTCTGCACTGCCCTCAGGGGTATGGGGCGGAGGCAGAGAGGAAGGCTTGAAGAGGTTCAAAGATCCTTCTGAACGCGAAAAGATTATCGAAGCAATATCAGACCGGTCATGGCCAAACCTGGTCATAGCTGATTTGGAAAACGAAGATGACATGAAGTTCATAGGCAAGAGTGTACAGGAAATTGCCGAAAGCCTGAACATTTCACCTGAAGACGCATGTCTTGATCTTCTTGGACGTAACGGCGGCAGTGTTCGGATCGTCAATTTCGCCATGTGCGAGGAAGACGTTAGCGAAGTAATGAAACAACCCTGGGTTATGGTAGGTTCTGATGGAAGTTGCCTTAATGTCGAGACAGCCACAGGACAACCCCATCCAAGGAATTACGGAACTTTTGCCAGAATCCTTGCAACATACGTCCGGGAGAAAAACGTTCTCCGGTTGGAAGAAGCCATAAGAAAAATGACATCCCTTCCTGCCATGCGCCTGGGACTCCAGGATCGAGGCATTTTGCGCGAAGGCATGCGGGCTGACCTGGTATTGTTTGATGATAGCGAAATACTGGATAAGGCCACATTCTTAGAGCCTCACCAGTATGCTGTCG
The DNA here is from genome assembly GCA_012842105.1 of Candidatus Fermentithermobacillaceae bacterium. Taxonomy (GTDB): domain Bacteria; phylum Bacillota; class Sulfobacillia; order Fermentithermobacillales; family Fermentithermobacillaceae; genus DTU015. The sequence goes on from DUTL01000335.1 coordinate 1,484, forward strand.
GGGTCTACTGGGTTTTGGTAAATGGTACTCCTGTGGTTGAAGAAGGCCGCCATACGGGAAAACGCCCTGGAATGGTATTGCGACACGTGTAAAGTAATGCATGTTTTGAGTTACAGGGCCATGCCAAACCATATAAGTAAGGAGCAGTAATTTCAAGAGTCTGTCAGGTGAATTCTGAGTGTGATCACATGGAGCCGGCGAAGGGAATCGAACCCTTAACCTACGGTTTACGAAACCGTTGCTCTGCCCTTGAGCTACGCCGGCTCTAAAAATTTGGAGCGAGAGACGGGATTCGAACCCGCGGCCCTCGGCTTGGGAAGCCGATGTTCTACCACTAAACTACTCTCGCTCTTTGCTACATTATTATATCCTGCAGCCGGTTGATACGCAAGAATCCCTAGACTGATTCCGGATTGCCCGGCAAGAACCTTTCGCCGCCTCAAGCTTCATTGCTTTGTGCGCCCTGTACAATGCTTCTCTGCACGTAACGTCTCCAGCACTCTGAACAAAGAAAGAGATTGTCTATCACTTCGGCTACACCATGCAACCTTCCACACGAACGGCAGCGGTTTCTCTGACAGCAAGCCGTCAATACAACACCTTCTGGCTCATCTTTGATTGCCAGGCGTTCACCCAGGTTCCAGGAGGTCATTTCTCTTACATTGGCGGGTATCACCATCTTACCGCCGGAACCCAAGTAGCATAACATTCCGGGTATTTCCTCAGCACTCCCCATACCACCCTGCCTATCCCCGGCCTCAGACAGAATAACGCTGTCGCCTGCAACATCAGCCCGGAGAACAGTACCATCATCCCATCCACGGGCTTTTCTGATCTGCGAAGGGAGAGTAAACCTCCATCCGGTTGTGAGTGTACGCACATATTGCCTTTCAGGCTTTTCTTTCTCCACGAACAATATCACTCCAGTATCTTGCCGTAGTCAAAACCTACCTGGTACATACAGGGCATTACTCTTCATGCAACGCCGGTTGCTGTGTTTGGTTCATGCTTCTTAAAGCTGCTGCTTTAAGATCATCCCGGCATTTTTTGCAGAGGTGTACGTTAGCAAGAATTCTCTTAACATCAGACTCGGAACCACATGCGCTACATCGCAATTGCTTTTCTTCCGGCGCTACGACGATCTTGCTACCCTGTAATACCAATGACAAGATTTGCCCCGGATACAACCTGGCTTCCTCCCGTACCTTGGGAGGAATCACAACTTTGCCAAGGGCGCCTACACGGCTTATATCCGGACACTTAGCACAACCTGTTTTGGGATTACATATGGTTAATTCAAACCCATCCCAGTGAACACATACCACTGTATCAACCTGCCATCCCAGTTTCAGGCGCATTGATTTTGGAATCGTAATGCGCCACCCTGAGTCAATAAACCGCTTCCCAGTTTCCATGATTACTTCCCCCGGTACCTGTAATCAAGCCCGTCTCCGCTATCCTCGCTTTACCACTCCGGCCAAATTTTCCTCTATGGGAGGAAAGACTGTTCCGTTTTCAGTAATAATAGCGGAAACAAGGGTTCCAGGTGTAATGTCAAAAGACGGATTAAGGGCCTTTGCACCGGCCGGTGCTACAGCCTTGCCCATAAACTCCAGGACCTCACTTTCAGACCGCTCCTCAACGTGTATCTCCCGGCCACAGGCCAGGCTCAGGTCGAATGTAGATACAGGCGCGGCAACATAAAAAGGAATGTCATGCTGCCGGCACAAGCATGCCAGAGTATAGGTGCCTATTTTGTTGGCCACGTCTCCGTTGGCTGCAATCCTGTCAGCGCCTACGATAACAGCGTCGATTTTCCCAAGAGACATAAGATAGCCTGCGGCGCTGTCAACCAGCAAAGTTACATCAATTCCGTCTTGTACAAGTTCCCAGGCGGTAAGCCTTGCTCCCTGAAGAAACGGCCTGGTTTCATTCGCGTATACCATTGCAACCTTGTTCTCAGACCATGCCTGTCTTATCACTCCCAGCGCCGTTCCCCATCCACCGGTAGCCAGAGCCCCGGCATTGCAATGAGTCATAATGCTTGAACCCGGTTTGATAAGGGCAGCTCCGTTTATGCCGATCTTGTGGTTTACCTCAATGTCTTCAAGTTCTATGCTGCGCGCCTCAGACAGAGCTGCTTCCGCAGCACAACGTATTCCGTCTTTTCCAAGTGATGAGAGGGCCGTATTCAGCACCCGCTCTACAGCCCAGGCAAGGTTTACCGCAGTGGGCCTGGCGGCAATCAAACTTGACGCCGCCTCTCTCAGGAATTGCTCTGCTGCCGCAAGAGCATCCCGGTTCCCGTTCCCGCAGCCAAACTCCATCGTCGATTCAATTGCAGCCAATGCCAGGCCGTAGCCCCCGCTTATGCCAATTGCCGGGGCTCCGCGTACTACCATATCTTTTATCGCCTTAGCCATTTGCCTGTGATCGGTACATGTTACGTACTTTGTCTCGTGAGGCAAAAGCCGCTGGTCCAAGAGAGACAGCACACCTTGATCCCACTTAATAGCCGGTATCATTCCTATGCCACCTCTCAGGATAAAACTCTCTCCAATTCTTCATGACAAGAGCATTGAGCCCTGGCGGGAACGCTCTCTATAATCTTCTTCATTAGGTTCTTGAGTATCTCGTTGTGCTCCATAAATACTCGTGTCACTTCCTCAGCTGTTACCGGCTGTACATCTGCCCTTCCTTCAAGCCCCACATCGTAATCGGTTATCAGTGACACATTCAGGTAGCACATGCCAAGTTCGCGCGCAAGCATCACTTCAGGGTATCCGGTCATATTGACAACCTTCCACCCCATTGATGAAAACCACTTCGATTCTGCTCTGGTTGAAAACCTGGGCCCCTGAATCACAACCATGGTTCCCTGTGGGTGGTAGCGCAATCCCAGTTCCTCAGCCGCAGCGATACCTATTTTCCGCAATTCCTCGCAGTACGGATCGGCTGAGCTCAAGTGAATCGTTTTGGGGCCATCAAAAAACGTGTCTTTTCTGCCGGTTGTCCTGTCCACGAACTGATCACAAAATACAAAATCACCCGGGTGCACATCAGGCTGAAGGCTTCCCACTGCACACGGGCCCAGAACCCGTGATACCCCCAGCTGCTTCAGGGCCCATAAGTTGGCCCTGTAGTTGACCATATGAGGGGGATACCGGTGTTGTTTCCCGTGCCTGGGCAGAAATGCGATCCTTCTCCCTGAGATTGACCCAAGGGAAATCGAGTCAGACGTAAACCCGTAAGGAGTATTCATTGTTATTTCAGTAGCGTTATCAAGAAACTCATAAAACCCCGTGCCGCCGATTACGGCTATCTCAGCTCTTCTGTCTGTATCAGCCATACCCGCTTCCCCTTTCTGGACTAGCCTCGGTGCAGCACTACAAGTGCTTGGCCCGTTCACAATGCTTGCCTGTTACCCCTTGATGACCCCCATGGGCCTTACCCTGGCCACTTTCTCTGCCAATCCTGCACAAGCAGTAGCCTCCACTACGGCGCCTACATCTTTGTACGCATCGGGAGCTTCTTCAACAAGCCCCTTCATAGTGGCGGATCTGACGAAAACGCCTCTATTCGACAGTTGTTCTCTGAGCTCATTAGCCGATATGGTTTTTCTGGCCTGTGTTCTTGAAAGGGCGCGGCCGGCTCCATGACACGCAGACCCAAATGAAAGTCTCATGGCTGCTTCAGTGCCTTTGAGAATATAGGACGCCCGGCCCATGTCGCCGGGAATCAAAACAGGCTGGCCTACCTTCCGGTATTTTCTGGGAACATCTTTGTGCCCGGGGCCAAATGCACGCGTAGCGCCCTTCCTGTGCACCAGGACCTCCTGCTTCTGCCCGTCAACCAGGTGCTCTTCGATTTTGCCAATGTTATGGGCCACATCATAGAGCATATGCATCCCCAGGCTTTCCGGGCTCTCTCCAAAGGTTTGCCTTACCGATTCCCTTACATAATGAGCCAAGACTTGCCTGTTTGCCCAGGCGTAGTTAGCTGCGCTTGCCATGGCAGCGAAGTATTGCTTGCCTTCATCAGACATGACAGGAGCGCAATCCAGCTGCCTGTCAGGCAGGGAAATGCCATACTTGGATACTGCCCTGCGCATAACCCGTAAATAGTCGGTGCACACCTGGTGGCCAAGGCCTCTTGAGCCGGAATGAACCCAGAAAACCACCTGATCCTTAAAAAGCCCAAATGACTGCGCTGCTTCGTCATCAAAAATCTCATCTACAAAGCTTACTTCTATAAAGTGGTTGCCTGAGCCCAAGGTGCCTAAACCATCGCTTCCGCGCTTAGAAGCCCTTTCCGATACATGCCCGGGATCCGAACCCTTCATGGAACCTCTTTCCTCTGAATGCTCCAAGTCCGCATCCCAACCGTAGCCTTTATCAACCGCCCAACCGGCTCCTCGTATCAAGACTTCCTCAAGTTCCCGCTTGGAAAGGCGGATAGACCCTTTTTTGCCCACCCCTGTGGGAATATTCAGGAACATGCTGTTTACCAGTTGCTCCAGGTACTTTTGAACATGGGGCCGGGTTAAGTTGGACACCATGATCCTTACACCGCAGTTAATGTCATATCCAATCCCACCCGGGCTGATAACCCCGCTGTTTAGATCAGTTGCCGCAACTCCGCCAATAGGAAATCCATATCCTTCATGAATATCAGGCATTGCCAGTGAGGCCTGCAAGATACCCGGCAGGTAAGCAACATTTCGTACCTGTTCTATAGCCTTTGTCCCCTGTAAATCGCCAATTATCTTTTCAGTGGCAAAAACAATGCCATCTACTTTCATGCCCCCTTCTCTAGGCATAATCCAATGACACTCTTGCCCTGGCACCATCTTGAGATCTTTAGCCATTCAAATCACACTCCCTTCAATAAGTTGCCGGCCCTGCGCTTTGTTCCTGCACACTCTCAAACATCGAAAGTAACCCAGGCTTCGGTGGGAGTTAATTGTAATCCGTGAAACGTGGCAGCTTTTATCTGAAGATTTACTTTTGCATCCAAATAGGATACGTGGGATCCACACATAACCGACTTGAGACAGGTCTCTTGCCCATCCCGGCTTTCTTCGAAGGTGATTTCTTCCACTTCTGAAACCGCCAAGCCTTCTATATCGAAAAGAGCCAGTTGTTCGTTAAGAAAACCCACAAGAAGATCCTCCATATCAATACCGGTTACTTGGATAGGCCATCTATGGGAAGCAGGGATCTCAGCTTCGCCAAACATTACAAACCACATTGCTCTGGACATTTCAGAAAAAATGGTTTTTAAGCCGGATCCCCACGCCTTCACCCTCACGTCTGCAACATGATCAACAACCTGGAACCCCTGTGTCATGCTCACTCTCCTTCAATGAAGCTGCACGTTGATAGCCTGTCAGGCTCCTCAATTTTCATCAACCTGACGCCCAGGGTAGTTCTGCGGGCAATTTTAACTTCTGACAGCTTTATTCGTATGGCTATGCCCTCAGCCGTAATTAGTATCGCATCTTCATCTTGTGGTGTAACCAGCCGCATAATTGCCATATTTCCGCTTTTCTTAGACCTTCTGAGCGCCATGACTCCCCTACCGCCCCTTCCCTGTAGAGGGAAATCACTGACGTTGGTTATCTTTCCGTATCCGAGTTCACTGACCAGCAGAACCTTGTCATCATGTGAGACTGGATCGGCGCCGATGACATAATCGCCTCTAGCAAGCCTTATAGCTATTACACCCGTAGCTGTCCTGCCCATAGGCCTTACATCTCCCACCCTCATTCTGATGGCCTTGCCAAAATGAGTGGCAATCAAGATCTCGTCTCCGTCCTGGGCCAACCGCGCAAGAATCAAAGAATCGCCTTCGCGGAGGTTAATGGCCCTTAGCCCCTTCTTCCTGCGGGTCAAATATTCAGCAAACGGGGTTCGCTTGCACATTCCCTTCTTTGTGACAAAGAAAAGATCTCCGGCCTCTTCTAGGTCTTGAGGGGCAGGAATCAGCGCAGTAACCCTCTCGTTTTTCTCAAGGGAAATTAACCTGGATACCAAATGGCCCTTGGCCTGCTTTCCTGCTTCGGGTATTTCGAATACCCTCAACCAGTATGCTTTTCCATGGGTAGTGAACAACACCAGTGAATCCCGGGTGGTAGTGGAAACAACCTTCTCAACCCAGTCCTCGTCCCGGGTCTGCATGGCTGTGGCGCCTAACCCACCCCTTCTTTGGCTCCTGTACGTATTCAAGGGCATCCTTTTGATGTACCCCATACCGGTCAAAATTACAGAAACCTCTTGTTCTATTATGAGTTCCTCTTCAGAAATCTCTGCTGAATGCGCCACAATCCGCGTGCGCCGGGAGTCTGCATAAGTCCCTTTAACGTCTTCAAGTTCCTTTTTGACTATGCCTAGAATCATTTTCTCCGAACCGAGAACAGCACGTAGATACTCGATTTCCTTGAGCAGGGCCCGGCGTTCTTCTATGATTTTGTCTCTTTCTAGGCCTGTAAGGCGCTCAAGCCTCATGTCGAGAATGGCCTTTGCTTGAATCTCGTCAAGCAGAAACCTCTCCATCAGCCTGTTGCGCGCTTCTTCCCCGTTACGGGAACTCCTGATTATGGCAATCACTTCATCGAGGTTAGCCAGGGCAATTTCCAGGCCCGCAAGAATATGTGCCCGTTCTTCGGCCTTTCTAAGTTCGTACCTGGTTCTCCTTGTGATGACCTCTTCGCGGTGCATAATGTAGTTGGAAAGCATGCCCTTGAGGTCAAGCACTTCAGGGCGCCCATTGACCAACGCAAGCATTATGCCTCCGAAGCTTGTTTCAAGCGCCGTGTACTTGAAAAGCTGGTTGAGAACCACCTTTGCCTGTACGTCTTTTCTTACGTCTATAACTATTCTCAGCCCGCTCTTATCGCTTTCATCTCTTAGGTCGGTTACTCCCTGAACCCTCTTGTCTCTCACCAGATCTGCAATATTCTTGATCAGCCTGGATTTGTTTACCTGGTAAGGGAGCTCATCGACTACAATACGCTGTTTGCCGTTCTTCTCTTTTTCTATGCTGGCTCTGGCCCTGACTTTCATTATTCCCCTGCCTGTGGCGTACAAAGATTTTACCGGTTCCAAGCCGACAATAGTGCCGCCTGTGGGAAAATCCGGGCCCTTGATGTACTCCATTAGATCTAGGGAGTTAAGATCAGGATTGTCTATCAACGCTATTAGCGCGTCCACTGTTTCACCGAGATTATGTGGAGGGATATTCGTGGCCATGCCAACTGCAATCCCTGAAGACCCATTGACCATCAGGTTAGGAATTCTCGAGGGCAAAACCGTCGGTTCCTTTAGAGTGTCATCGAAGTTGGGAGCAAAATCAACGGTTTCCTTGCCCAGATCTTTAAGAAGTTCCTCAGCAAGCGCAGTTAACCGGGCCTCTGTGTACCTCATGGCGGCAGGCGAATCACCGTCTACCGACCCAAAGTTGCCGTGGCCGTCAACAAGAGGATACCGCATATTGAACGGCTGAGCCATTCTGGCCAGTGCGTCATATATGGCTGAATCTCCATGGGGGTGATACTTACCCATAGCTTCTCCGACCAGCCGTGCAGACTTCTTGTGTGGCTTGTCGTGCCTTGTACCCAACTCATCCATGGAGTAAATTATTCTTCGTTGAACCGGTTTAAGGCCGTCACGCACATCGGGGAGAGCACGGGAAACGATAACACTCATAGAGTAGTCGATGTAAGATCGTTTCATCTCTTCTTCGATAGGTGTGGACACCAATTTCCGGGCGACATCTGTCATGCGTAAAGCCTCCTCTTGTTATCCTATGGTGTCAAGGTTCTTGACCAGATGAGCGTTTGCTTCGATAAATTCTCGCCTTGGCTCCACTCTGCTGCCCATAAGAATCGTAAATATCTCATCGGCCATCATGCCGTCGACTATCTTGACTTTTCTTAACGTTCGGGTTCCAGGATCCATGGTCGTCTCCCAGAGTTGGTGAGCATCCATTTCGCCTAGGCCTTTATACCGCTGAATGTTGTAATTGGCTCCTTTTATCTCTTCCAAATATGCCTCAAGTTCATCGTCTGAATAGAGGTACTTCTCAGACCTTCCCCTTTTGACCAGGTACAAAGGAGGCTCGGCAATGTAAAGATAGCCTTCTTCGATAAGGCCTGCCATATATCTGAAAAAGAATGTAAGAAGCAGCGTTCTGATATGGCTTCCGTCTACGTCGGCGTCAGTCATTATGATAATCCGGTGGTACCTTGCCTTGCTTATGTCAAAATCGTCACTGAACCCTGTTCCAATCGCAGTGATAAGTGACCGGATTTCTTCATGTGCAAGGGCCCTGTCCGGCCTTGCCTTTTCAACGTTCAGTATTTTTCCCCTAAGCGGCAGTATAGCTTGAAACCGCCGATCTCGGGCCTGTTTGGCCGACCCTCCCGCAGAATCGCCCTCGACAAGGAACAGTTCACATTCTGAAGGGTCGCGGGATATGCAGTCAGTGAGTTTGCCGGGAAGTGATGTGATATCAAGAGCGCCTTTCCTCTTGGTAAGCTCTCTGGCCTGGCGCGCAGCTTCCCTTGCCCTGGCTGCAACTATTGCCTTCTGAGCGATAATCTTTGTAATATCGGGATTATGGTCAAAGTACTCTGTCAAAATTTCAGTTACGGCCGTCTGAACCGCCCCTGCAACTTCCGAGTTGCCAAGTTTGGTTTTGGTCTGCCCTTCAAACTGGGGATCACGTATCTTCACGTGAAGAATGGCCACTATTCCTTCACGAATGTCCTCGCCGGCAAGATTGGAATCGTTTTCCTTTAAAACCCCTGCTTCTCTGGCCAGTTCATTGACAATACGGGTAAGCGCCGTTTTGAAACCCGATTCATGGGTTCCGCCTTCTTGAGTTCTTATGGTATTGGCAAATGATTGCAGGTTCTCGATGTAGCTGTCATTGTATTGGAAGGCGAATTCAAGATCTATGTCTTCTCTTGACATCTTCCCGTAAACGGGTTCAGGATGCAGAACGTCTTTATTCCTGTTCAGAGCTTTAACGAACTCAATAAGCCCGCCTTCAAATTTATATTGAACCTGTTTACCGGTTCGTTCATCGTACAGGTTCATTTCAAGCCCGCTGTTAAGGTATGCCAGTTCTCTTAACCTCTGGGCCACTGTGTTGAAATCAAACTCAAGGGTATCGAAAATCTCCGCGTCAGGCCTGAACCTTACATATGTGCCTGTCTCTTTTGAGGCATCCATGCGTTTCAACGGCACCACTGTTTTTCCACGCTCAAACTTGATGTAATGAAGCCCGCCATTTTGCTTTACTTTGACCTCAAGCCATTCAGACAGTGCGTTTACCACGGAGACTCCTACACCGTGGAGCCCTCCGGATACTTTGTACCCTCCTCTGCCGAATTTGGACCCTGCGTGCAATCTGGTGAGAGCTACTTCTACAGCCGGAATTCCAAGTTCGGGTTGAATCCCCACGGGTATGCCTCGCCCATTATCTGCACAAGATACAGACCCGTCTTTTTTTAAGACCACGTCTATCCGGTCGCAGAAACCATTAAGAGATTCATCTACGCTGTTATCAACAACCTCAAATAGGATATGATGAAGCCCTCTTTCGGATGTTGATCCGATATACATGCCAGGCCGTTTACGAACCGCCTCAAGCCCTTCAAGCACTTGTATCTGCTTGGCAGTATACAGCTGTTTTTCTTCCTCAAGTCCTTTCAAACTTCAACCACCTCACGATCAAATTCTAGCATAGTTTGCATGGCGAATCTATGTTCGGTTACGCTTAGGCCAGATCCGCGCCTCACGGGCCAGCCGCACTCAAGCGAATTATCTTCGGCCGGCCCGTCTTTTTAATAACGCAGAAAACCTTTTCCCAAGGGCCTTATCAAGATCCTCTTGTGTCACCTGGTACTCAGGTTGTCCCGTACGCAAACTTACAAGTTTCACCATTGATTTGTGCAGTTGATCTTGCTCATGCCTGGCTAGATTCCTTGTGGCCGCCGTAAAGTATACGTGCCTCACGGTTTGGTACCATCTGGAATCAAGGGCTTGCCTCGCCTTTACGAGAATTTCCTTTTCTTTAACGCCTGTCATTACAGACAAGGTAAGATCAGATGTTTCAGGATGTTTTTCAAGGATGGTAATTATCCGGTTGTAATCATAAAACTCTTTTTTAGCTTGACAATAAGGGCACCCACGCTCCGGTTGGTGAAGATACCCACATGTGTTGCATTTCCTAAATCCTTTTTTAACCAAATATTTTGCCCGCTTTTCCATTGTAGCAGCAAACCTTTGGAAAGTGAAAGAAAGACGTGAATCTTCACCAGGGCTTCCCAGGGAGGCTATTCGTTGTTTTTCAGCCTGTGTCAATACATCTTGGGACATGAATTTCTTGTACTCTTTGTCAGGCGAGCGGTAAATATCAAGATCATAAAAGCTGTCTGTTGTGCCCCAGAGGTGCTCAGAAAAACGAATGTCGTTGATGTAATTTCCGCCCAGGTTCTCATTGATCCGTGAGATGATCCCCTTGCGCATAAGCGTCAATTCCTGAGCCCATGCAGACGAAGAGGTGGCTACATACAAGACATCCCCGTCCAGCCGCCGGGGTTTTGCATTCCTGGCAATATCCCCAACCATCCTTCGCCACGAGCAAAACACCTGAAACCTTTTGGCTCTTGGAAGGAGGCCCATTTTATCGAGGGATTTTTGCAGTACATTACTTACAAGTTCTGGACGCGCCATTATACCCTCCTATTCTGATTTTCCGGCCCCCCAGGGGTATACACTGTTGTTCTCAACACGAAACAGTGAAAACTTGGGCCCTGTGTGTTTTGGCAACTCAGTTGAGGTTATCAAAACCTGGTATCCAAAATCGCACAATGACAGCACTTTTGACCTTTTTTCCGGGTCAAGTTCAGAGAACACATCATCCAGCAAAATCACGGGCCTGGTTTTGAAACTCTGTTCGAGACACCGAGCCTCGGCCATTTTCAATGCCAGCACTACACTCCGTTGCTGTCCCTGAGACCCGAAATATCTGAAACTCTTACTATCGTATGAAACCAGTAGGTCGTCCCTGTGAGGGCCGGTAAGCGTCACGCCTCTTGTCAATTCCTCTGCCTTTACTTCCTGGAGTTTGCCTTGAAATCGAGATTTGATCCCGGCCAAATCAGGAAGAATCTCCCCTACTGTGGAGGTGTATGTTACAGAGCAATCGCCGCCTGCAATGAACTTGTACGTAGAACGTGTAAAAGCGGATAGTACCTCCACAAGCCCCAGGCGCTTGTAAAGCAAACGGGACCCCAAACTTATGACAAGTTCATCCAGAGTCTCAAGGGTTTTTGCCCAGGAATCGTCAAAACTTGCCTTTTTGAGGGCCATGTTTCGTCTGGAGACCGTATCATTGTACCGCGGAAGCAACCTGGCATAAACCGGGTCTTGGCGCGAAAGGATCGAGTCAAGGAACTTCCTCCTGAGACCTGAACTGCCTTTGATTATGTACAAGTCATCCGGCGAAAAGTACACACAGGGAAACAATGCGAGAAGGTCTTGCCTTGTTACGTGCCTGTCATTAATCTGAATTTTCCGTCTTACTGACGGTGTAGTGACAGTGTCAATCTTCACTGTTGTGACAGAATCAGAATCTTCAAGCCGGGCGGCCAGGGAAAACGAGTTCTTTCCCCAACTGGCTAAATCTGATTCTCTTTCGGCCCTGGGCGAACTCAAACAAGACACGTAATAGCATGCCTCAAGAAGGTTTGTCTTTCCTTGTGCGTTCAACCCCATGAACAGGGATGCACCTGGAGGTATCTCAATCTCCAGGTAAGGGTAATTACGGAAATCCCTTAGAAGCATAAAAGCAAATCGCACGTATTAAAATGCTCCCTTTGGGCTCATGGGCATAATGACAAACGTAGATTGTACGGCGCCCTCAGACGAATCCTCTTGAACCGGCTCAATGAGCATTGGGCTCACCTGGCCTGTCATTCCAAATTGCGTCTCCCCTGCCTCTATCTTGCTCAGCGCTTGAAGAACATAACGATGCTGCACCCAAATTTCAATATCTTCACCTTCCACTTGAGCAGGCAGGGCTTCTTCCATTTTACCTTTTTCAGCAGAGCCGGCTCTTATCATGAGGGTCTGGCCCTTGTTATCAAGAATGATCCTCATAGCCCTGTCTTCTTCGCTGGCTACGATTGAAGCTCTTGATGCTGCACTGGCCATAGCTTCCGTCGAAACCTTGGCCTTTGAAGAGCATGTTTTCGGAATTACCTGTTGATAGGCATAATACTGCCCCTCAATCAACCGTGTGAAGCAGGATATGTTCTTCGAGGAAAAATAGAGATGGGTGTCGCATAACTCCAGGCTCACTTCTTCCTCTTCTTCAGTATCCTTCAGGCGTGCAATATCCTGTAATACATTGGCAGGGACTATGGCCCGGGATTGCGATGCTTCA
>DUTL01000336.1 GCA_012842105.1 Candidatus Fermentithermobacillaceae bacterium
CCCCTCGCGAGCGCCCCGTTCTGCGCCTGTTTTTCCGTATGTGATTCTCACAGGTTCTCCGAAACACTTGCCGGAAACCCTGGCCGCCATCCAAATGGCCGACTCATAAGTGTTTCTGTCGGCGTTAATCTCTGTCTGCACCCAAACGATCTTAGAGCCATCCGGGGCGATTTCCGGATCGCCTACGGACTTGAGCCGCCAGAGATCTTCAAATGATACGGGGCGTTTACTGTTCTCGAAAGTTTCCAGGTTATCCATACGCGCATCCTCCTTTGATACCGGTGATGCTAACCGACTTGTGCCGTCTACTTTACTTGATTTGGGTTCGGTAACCGGATACGTTGTTTAGTTTTCTCTTGGTACGGTTCATTACTTCTGCAATAGACACAACTTATTAGACTTCCATGATTAAGTGTATATTATGTTGCTTGGCGAGAGGAAGTTGGAGCAGGTGAGGAAATCAGATAACAAGCAATTCAATATGAAGAATCCTAATCTCGGACATGTCGATATGCATTTCGCCAAGACTCTATCACGGATCTTAAGTAGGCATCAACCATCCCAACCATTTTGGGCAACGCAAGACGTAACGCAGTGCGCCTTCCATTTGCCCCCATTTTCTGCCGAGCGTGTTCGTTCTCTAAGAGATAAATGACAGATGCAGCCAAGCTTCTTACATCGCCTGGTTCTGCAACCAAAGCGTTGAAACCTTGATCAACATAAGTATCGTTTCCTCCGCAAGCAGTCGTCACCACAGACACTCCAGAAGCCATTGCCTCTAATGGCGGCATACCGAAACCTTCGTACCAAGAAGTGAATAGAAAAATATCCGATGTCCTATACTCTTGTGCAAGCTGATCTTGAGAAGGATTGACTATGTACGTGATCGGAAAAGGCAAATTATTAATCGAAGGCTTACTCTGACAGACCCATTTTACACTAAAGTCATAGCCGGCCGCTTTAACCGTGCACAAAGTCCTAACAGCCACATCAAGTCCTTTGAAGCGCAAGGCAGGATTACCAACCAGCAGAATAGTGTTGCTATTACTCTTATCGCCAGGATAATAGAAATCGGTATCGATCCCATTCAGCAAGACTATGGCTCGCCTGTCGTATCGAGTCTCAATGATTCCTGCAACGAGTGGCGACACAGCAGCCAGGTAACATGGCTGGCGATAGCAGGTTTCCAGATAATGTTCTAATTCATTAGTTAAACCGTCTCCGAACAGCCACTCATGCCCCTGCTCCCAGTACACTACGGGAACCTTGCTATTCACTAATCGAGGAACTTGACTAACCCATCCGGCCATTATCACATCGCAATCTTCAACATAATCCAAATAACTGTTTCCGGGAGTTACCAAAATCTCCCGGTCCACCGTAGTTTCAGACCAATCTGGCAACACAGATTCTCCGAATTCTCCAGACCCCAAAGCATAAATCCTATTGCCCATCATACGCATGATCTTCATCTGCTGAAGAAGCATCTTCATGCCTCCGGTTAGGTTCTTATGAGGCAGTACATATCCTAGAGTCATGGGCCTCATGGAATCCGCCGGAATGTTGACAGGCCTGTCAACATTTTCTACGTTAGGATTCTTAAACAATGAATCAGGAGGCCGAATCGTGAAAATCTGCGCCCAATTATCACCAACTCTCACAGATTGGTATGAGTGCCTAAATTCAGACAGATCTATGATCGACCATCTGCTCTCGTGTTGCTCATACTCATTACCAAGATAAGCAGTCTGCGGTTCAGGATAGAGAGGCGTTGAAACAATCAGAGCTCTATTGGTATGCTTGAGTAACAGTCTAAGTAAGTTATAGCCTTTAGCCTTGCTGAAATGCTCAATGACATCAATAAGAAGAATAACATCATAGTCAGGTAATCGGTCAATTACATCGAAAACATCCGAATAGTACACATTGTCGTATATATGGTCATGGATGGGATTCTTGTAGTCCTCAAACACTTCAATACCATCCAGTCTAGTTTTCCAATACTTCTTATCATAGCGCTCAAAAGGAATTTCCAGAACATCTCTTATGAGCATTCCGAACTTGCCGAAACCAATGCCAACATCCAGAATGGACTGCGGCTTTTCTGCAATAATTGAATCCAAAATCGCAGGAATTGCTTGATACCAGCTAGTAGGCATTTGAACACACACTCTCCTCCAGACGTCTCTGCCTAAGTTAATTCGACAAACACTGGTCAAAACTTTAGCCGTAAAAACCAGTTTCGAGTACTTTAATGCAACTCGCTGCCACACCGTAGGTATTTAACTGCCTGATTTCCTGTGAGGTTTCCAGCTGCTCGGGTTGCTCCTAAGTAGAGAACTCTTATAGCATCGTTTGACATCTAGGCGAAACAACTGACTTCTACCTATTGAAATCAGATAGTCTTTCGATGTTAACATTAGATGGTCGTAAGTCTATGGCGGTCCGCCGCTTATGCAAGGGAGAGAATGTTTTGAGCAGGCACAATCACTTTGGTAACGATAGTTTACAAACCAGCCAGTCAGAACATCTTGATTATATCGATACAGATTCGTACCTTCAAGATGCGTGCCTAAAGGAGTTGGTCACTGCAGATCTGTTTATTCGCCTAGACAAACATACTAAGAGGCGAGAAACTCGGGCTCGTAAAGTGGATAAAGTGGCCGCTCAATACATCCTAGCACCCAAAATACATCTGGATTGTCAAACTCTATCTAAAACTACAGTTGAGCCAAACTCTGGCCAATCTGATTGCACAAGTAAAAGCAACGCTAGTACAACCGCCATGGGAGACGTTTGGCTCGTAGCACCTGAACTCTCGGACTCACTTGAGCCAGCCCTGAATATTGCCAAGCAGTTCTTGTCTAGCGATTATGCCGTCCATTTGGTAACCCGCTTGAAGCCCAATGATGTGGAGCATGCCTTGAACAAGTACGAACTGGTCATCAACAACACAGACAGCAGAAATGAAAATGAAATTCACTATCACTTCGTAAAGCCCCTCGAGTCGTATTGTTCACATATCAGAAAAACAGGACTAATATTATCCTTCTACCTTCCATTATCTGCAAGCCTCAGTATTCATGAAATAAAACATATTCTTGTGGTAGATGCCTCCCAAAACGAATCAATGCTTCTGTTAGGCAGAGCAGAAAACAACCTCAAACGGAAAGCAAAGAATTGTCTCCCCCAGTCTGCCATAGTGGACCTAGCCTCTATTCCGGATAAAGTGGCTACCTGGAACAGTGATGCCGGTTCTCAACTCGAGCCGGTGCTATCAAGAAAAATCTTCGACTTAGAAGCCATCTATCTACAAAACACTCAAGACTCAGAAACACCCGGTAACCTACCGCCCCCCCGTATTCCCACCCTTTCAGCATGCTTGATAGCCAAAGACGAAGAGGGCATGATAGAGGATTGCTTGTTGTCTCTTGTACCGGTTGCCGATGAAGTCATTCTTAATGATACAGGCTCCAAGGATAATACAGCCGAACTAGCTGAAAATTACGGGGCAAAAGTCATAAGAACCCATTGGGAAAATGACTTTTCCAAATCAAGGAATGAATCCATTGATATAGCTCAAGGAAACTACATCCTTATCATAGATGCAGATGAAAGACTAACCGAAGATTCAAAAATAATCCTCAAAAAAGAACTGCTAGGAAACGGAGATGCATATCTAGTCACCATTACTAATCGTTCCGATAACCCCTTTGCAGTTAGCCTGGACATCGTAAGGCTCTTCAAAAATTTCCCATCATACAGGTTTGCAGGGGAGATACATGAGCAAATAGCCCAGTCGATCAAGGGGCCTACCTTCAAAAGCAAGATAGAAATGGAGCACTACGGATACAGCGAAATAGTCTCCTATGCAAAAGACAAGCGAACCCGAAACATACTCCTCCTTGCAGATAAGTTCGCCAAAGACAAGAAAATTTACGACCTGTTCCAAATCGGGGTTGAACTAAAATCCACGGGCAACCTGGATGAATCATCGAGAATCTTGTCAGAAGTCTATGTAAATAGCGATAAGCGATTGCCTTTTGTGGCCACTGCTGCTATTGAAGCCTTTGAAAGCTATCGAGGTTTGGGCCGGCTAGACACTGCAATAGAATTTGCAGAACAAGTGCTACGTGATATCCCGGATTTGCTTTTTCTCGCTTGTCTCCTTGCTGATGTGCTGATTTGTAGTGAAAAATACGAAGAGGCAATCGATGTGATCCGGTTCTCTCGAAATTCCCCCTCTTCCGGCAAGCCTGTGCGGCACCTATCAGGTGAAAACACCTATGTATATCACTGGCTAAAAGCAAGGGCCAAACAAGGCCTCGGTGATATGGAAGGCGCCCTAGGAGATATTGAGGTTGCCCTTTCTTACCAGGGGTCGTGGGCTCCCGCCCAGGTTTTTCTGGCCACTCACTGGGCTGACCAAACGGTGAAAACACTCCTTCCGCTTAGCCCAGGCACTGTCAGACCTGCCGTCAAGCAATTACTGGCAAATGAAAAGCCCAGTGATGCAGAAACCCTGGCCATCGAGTTCAAGGATGCGGGAGCCTTAGGGGAAGTATACCTGTGGCGTCACGACTTTGAAAAGGCGGCTAAGGCGTTTGCAGAATCAGAAGATCCCTATGATCAGGACAGGAGTCTGGCCCTAATAGCATCGGGCTTGGCCAAGCCCTGTTCCAGATACTCAGCAATAACACCAAATAGGCAGTGTGGAGGCTACTATGTTTTCCGAAGCATTCCTGCACCGAGCGGACGACTCCCACAAGTTGTGAACCTTCTGAGTTTCTTGCTGGATATTCGAGACATGCCCCACTTCTACAAAGGAATTGCAGTCCTTTCGAACGCGAAGGACCCGGAACTGCTTGTGGGGAGACTCTTGTACGAAAAAGGCTACCTGGATCTAGCCCTTGAACCCTTAATACAATCCTGCTCGAATAAGAAGAGTCCTGATGCCCTTGCAATGCTGGGAAATATTACCTACCTCGGAAACCATTTTGAGGAGGCTCTCGTATTCTATGATGAGCTTTCTGAATTCAGACATCTCACTGTTTCTGAATGCATGTCTTACATAAATGCTCTTCTAAAAAACGAGAACCCCCTGAAAGCTTTGGCTGTTTTGGAAGAGAGTCTGAGAGTATACCCACAAATGGCCGGTTCGAACGAGATAGCTTCCATTCAAGCCAAGCTAAGTTCACTAGCCAGCAATCACGTACAAAGCTAACCGTCAGCCATCTAGATGACTTCCACAGCACCATACATGCCGTTCGGTATGTGGCGCTTCCAGATGCACTGGCGTATCCATTTAGGCTATCCTCGG
>DUTL01000337.1 GCA_012842105.1 Candidatus Fermentithermobacillaceae bacterium
CACTTGACACGACCGCCGGCAGTTGGCTGGCATTTTGGTCCGGTAACTTCATGACAAAATGGCCCGGTAGAAGCAACTGACTTTCTGCACAAGCCTATGAAAGCATATGGTTTCTACCTAAGGTAAAGCCCCCAAAGGTGATGACGCAGGTTCTCACAGACTCATCCAAAATATGGTTCACTTTGCCTGTTAGTGAATCCATACAGAACTTTAAATGGCTTTAGGCACTATTAAGATAATTGTAATTTATTTTTCTTGAACATAGAATAAAACGCAATGAAACAGATAGCGGTAAGCAGCCAGGATACCGGATAACTGTAAATAATGATGAGCATGGTGCGGTTTTTTGGAACAACAAATAATATCCACAAAATCCTAGACGCACAGGTGCCAAGCAATGTCAAAATCATAGGCTTGACGGTCTCTCCCGTGCCTCTGATTGCGCCAGCAAGAACCTCTCCGAACACATAAAGGAAATACAGCGGCGAAAGGGACCGCATCAACTGACCTGTAAGAGGGAGAATATCATAATCCCCTGCATTGATAAACAGTTTGCCCAGTGGTTCAGACCAAAAGAATAACACAACGCTGATGTCGATAACAGACCCCAGAGTCATCCCTAAACCTATGCGAACACCTTGGCGTACACGAAAGTATTGGTTCGCTCCAAAGTTCTGTGCTACAAATGTAGAGATAGCAGCGGCAAGCGAATCAACCAGCAGCCACACGAGAAAATCCAGCTTCCCGCATAACGCCCATGCCGCAATATTGTCCGTGCCCATGCTATTGATATTCGCCTGGATCATCATGTTAGCAATGGGGTACAGAGAAGACTGCAGACCAATAGGCAATCCAACCATAAAAATGGATTTCAGCATTGTTGGGTGAAATCTAATCTGCTTAGGCAACAGCTTACAATCTAGATTTGTTCTGATTAGTGCTCGAACAACAAGTATGGCGCTTATTATCTGTCCTATAAATGGGAGACTTAAGATCCACAACAACTGAAGTGAATGTTCCATCAGGCCATTCGTGATCGGGAAGAAGGGCAGGCTATTCTCAAACACTCTCAAAGGGGCACGAGCCAGTGCGGTTGTTTACAGTATTGCCGAAATGGCAAAAGAAAACGGGCTAATTCCCTTCGCTTACTTCAAATACCTGCATGAAAAAATGTCCAACCTTGGCGACGGCGATCTAGAGGAACCCCTCCCACATTCCGGGATTCCTGCCGTTTACAGTCCGCCTGATTCCTGCTAAGACGATCAGCAACCAGCACTTTGATGCAACGTGGCAATTGCTTTACGCTTACTGTTACGGAACAGCGGGGGACGATCAAGAGTTCTTCATGCTGCATTCGTTACCCAGTCTGTCCTATTAGTTCCGGGTCGCAGCGGTCAACCCCTGCAAAGAGATAACTTGTAAGGAAAGTCCATATGGTACCGTTCAGGCCAGGCTCTCTCTCCCAAGTACCGTTGCATTGGCCCTTCCGTTTGGGACACGCTCGTAGCGTGTTACACGAATCAGTTCAGCCGCCTTACAGAATCTGGTTGAACACCTCTTCGACTTTAGGATTGACAAGACTTGGCTTTCCATGATATTACATAAATTGACGGGCGGTTCCCAAACGCTCTTACAACATTGAACATGGCCCTACCCACTGCATGCCACATTTTACATCCCGTTTTCTGCCCGCCACCAAGGGCCTGTAACCCGATTCCTTGCTTGAAGGAAGTTGCATTTTGTGTTTGACCCAAAATACGAGAGGAGGTGATGATATGCGC
The DNA here is from genome assembly GCA_012842105.1 of Candidatus Fermentithermobacillaceae bacterium. Taxonomy (GTDB): domain Bacteria; phylum Bacillota; class Sulfobacillia; order Fermentithermobacillales; family Fermentithermobacillaceae; genus DTU015. The sequence continues at coordinate 1,782 of DUTL01000337.1, forward strand.
AAGCCACGCGTCATTAAGGTAGCCACAACCGGACACGGTAACAATTAGCGAGATTACCTTCCCTTCTTCGGGTCACAGGCCACTTAAAATCAGATCCTAAGGGAAGTGAAACAATGAACGTGGTAAGGCGGGAATGTTTTGGTGCAATCATTATCGGTGACGGCGATGACGATGTCTGGGTAATGGATGATGCCGCGATTTCGTTGGCAAAAATGTGTGAAAAGATGAGGTTCGAGCGAGAAGCCATCGCTAGGGCAATAGAAAACGAATGGGGTGAGGATTCGGAAGACGTTCTACAAGTGTTCGATTTCCTGGAACATTTGGGCATTCTAACCGCTGAAAATCTCCGGGTTCTCAATGACGACACCCAAGTCATCAAAGGTGCGTTGTCGGTACCTCTTCAAGTCTATCTGTTTCTCACAAAGGCCTGCAATCTTCGCTGTAGGCACTGTTTTGACAATTCAGGGACAGAAAGCGCCGGTATGTTGACGTTTGACGAAATCGAATCTTTACTCGTTGAACTTCAACGGTTAGGGGTGAAACGCCTCGCTCTGAGCGGAGGGGAACCTCTAGTTAGAACTGATTTCATTCAAATCCTGGAACTGGGGGCGCACCTAGGATTCCGGATCAATGTTACGTCCAACGGAACACTGATTGATGATAGCGTAGCACAGCAGATCGCGGAGGTGAAAGAAGCGCTCCGTTTCTTTCTGGTGTCAATTGAGGGTCCGGAAGATATTCATAACGCCATTAGGGGTGATGGCACGTTCCAGAGTGCTATCCAAGGCCTGAAAGCACTTCGAAGGGCCGGTGTGGAAGCAGGTTTCACGACAACTTTGAACGCTCTTAACCTATCACGGGTAGACGCGCTATTTTCCCTAGCGCAATCTTTGGCCCTAGAGGGCTTCTCCCTATCGATAATCAAATTGGCAGGGCGTGCTGCTACAGACCTGCCGCTTTGTGGTTTTTCACCCGATCAGCTTGACAAAACCTTGGACGAGATCAGATATCTTGAACAAAAAACAGGAATCAACGTGTACATGAAGGAATTGGACAGCACCTCTGATGATTTGGAGCTTGCAAAAGTATTGGGTGCATCTAAGTGTGCCGCCGGGCTTTTCACCGCATCGATCACGGCAAATGGTGATGTTGTCGCATGTCCATATTTGGAAAGTATTCGTACAGACTTCGGTTTCTCTGTCATGAACATTAGAAAGCTGCCGTTCTCGGCAATCTGGAGACAGGCTCCCGAATTTCGGTACATCCGCGAGTCAAACGTTGACCCCAGATGCGCTAGTTGCGAGCGGCACAAGACAGACTGTTTTGCTGGGTGCCCGGCGACTGCATACCAGGTCACTGGCGATCCCTATGCACCAAGCCCTTTCTGTCGCCTTTATGGGCTTGGCGATCGAAAGTTATCAGATGCAGTTCGCGCCCGTCAGGAGGAGATTACCATTGGTAGCAAATTACACTTGCGCGGTTAGCTGTGAAAGGATTACGAAAAAGTACCGGAATGGATCCATCGGGGCCTTGGACGTCAGTCTTGAGCTTCCCCGTGGAAAAGTCACTGGTTTCCTTGGGCCAAATGGGGCCGGCAAATCAACTATGGTCAATATACTGACGACCGCGATACGGCCCACCACAGGTCATTTTCTGGTCGAGGGTCTGGATGGTGCAAAAGATCGTGACGAGATCCGGCGCATTATCGGGGTTGTTTCCCAGGATTTCGCAGTCGACTGGGCGCTCACTGTTTTTCAACACTTGGTGTTGTTTGCGCAAATCAGCGGGCGACACCACTCCCATGCCCAAACAGAAGTACGGGAATGGCTTGAAGTCTTTGATCTTTCCGATAAAGCGGACACCAAGATCCTCCAGCTTTCCGGCGGTCAGGGTAGGCGGGTCCAACTCATCAGGTGTCTCATGGCAAGCCTGCCCGTTGTGTTTGTGGACGAACCCACCCTCGGTTTAGATCCAAAGGGCGTGGACGCTGTTCTGCGCAGTTTGAGACAGATGGCGGACAGGGGCGCGTGCGTGGTCATGGCCTCCAATGCTATGGACCAAGTGGAGTCTGGGTGCGATGACGTTGTGTTTATGAAGCAGGGTAGATTGGTAGACAAGGGATCGGTCCAGTACTTTCTGGACCGATACGGCGGGCCGGAGATGGTGGTACTCACAGTCCTATCTGAGGGTAGGCCACGATGGTCGGCTACTCACGCGGGTACTCCAAACACCGAGGAAATTGCCCCGCACCAGTGGCAGCTCTCGTTTTCCGTGCCGGAGGCAAGTGGCGCCGTTCCATTGTTGACGAAGCAAGCATCGGATGACGGGTTAAACCTCATTGGCGTCACTACAAGGCCTAAAAGCCTTAGAAGCATCTACCTGGGGATGGGCTCCGCAAGCCAGGAGGGGATGTTATGAGAAAACTTGGCCCGCTGGTTAGAAGAGAAGCCTTGCAGCTCCTCTCTTTTAAAACCCTGCTAGTGGGACACGTTGTCCAACCTGTTGCTTGGCTAGCGCTATATTCCGTTGGGGTGGCTGGGTTAATAGGGCCTTTTCTATACAGGGGTGTATCGATCCGGTATCTGGAATTCGTCGTCCCCGGTCTACTGGCGCTTCAGGGCTTTAACCAGTTTGGCTACACTCTTTCGAGAGTTGCCGATGAAAAGCGCCACGGGATGTTCCGCGCAGTCCTCATGTCCGGAATCAGCCCGATGGAATATGTCACAACGAAGGCTATCATGTCCGTGGTGGTTGTTGCGCTCCAATCTGCAGGGATTACCGCGATGTCATGTCTGCTTTTAGGTGCTACTCCGTCCCAACTAGGGGTCCGCCCGGAAACGGTTTTTTTGCAAATGATGGGGGTCGTGTTTTGGTCAAATCTTGGGGCGTCCCTAGGTACTTCCCTGTGTTCAGCAGAAAAGAGCAGCGTGGCTGTGACCCTTCTCGGCCTTCCCGTGATCTTTACGGGTTCTGTTTTTTACGATAGTGGGGGAACCGCGGCGGTGGTTCGGATCCTCTCAAGGGTTAATCCGCTTACGCACTTTTCCTGCGCTATTAGGAGTTCCATGCTCTTTGGCGAGGTGATGCCCACCGCGTACTTTGCGCTTACAGTACTGACCGTTCTGTCTGTTGCGTTAGCCAGGCTGGCCGTTGCGGCCACAGATCTTGTGACAATCGAGAAATAGCCAGCCTTAGTGATGGCCTTCCGTGGCATATTTCGGGATTTTTAGAATTGTGCGACGAGTTGGTGATTGAAAATCCTCCGATGCCGCCCTATCGCCATCGGTCCCTCACTGGATAGACCGACAATCTATCCAGTGACAGACCGGGCCATTTATCTTAGGCTGATATAGCCCACATCCCTGCAGACGGCCGCAATACTGTCATCGCATTTGAAATACAGATCAATAGCCTTGTTTGGCCTTTCAACTAAGCACACAGATCAAGCAAGCAGGGTTTTAGTCTAGTTCCCGGAACTTAGCGCAGTACAATTGTGCCAAGACATAAGCACACTCTCGTGCCCGGGCAAAGACCACGGAGGATTCCTTCCTTCAGTTCCGTATGAAGGCTCTGAAAGGACCGTCCGTAGATACCTTAGCACCATCCGGCCCCGGCGCGAACGAGTGTATCGCCCGGTTGAAACCCTTCCCGGTGAACAAGCGCAAGCAGACTGGGGGCATCTGGGTTTCATCAATGCCAACGGGAAACGTCAGCACTTGTATGCTTTCTCTTTCGTGCTCAGTTACTCACGTATCCGGTATGTCCAGTTTACCACACGACAGGATACGTTGACATTTCTTCACTGCCTTCAAAATGCCCTTGAATACGTTGGCGGTGTTCCCCAGGTGATTCTGTTCGACAATGCCAAAACCGTGGTATCCGAGCGAGTAGGGTCGGTGATTCAGTTCAACAGGGATCTTATGCGATTTGCTTTGCAGTATGGGTTTAAACCAGATGCTTGCTGGGTGTACGACCCTGAATCCAAGGGCAAGGTAGAAAGCACTGTAAAATACGTACGGAATAACTTCTTTTATGGGCGCTTCGTCATAGATCTTGAAACCTTAAACAGCGAAGGCCTTCAATGGTGTGATGAAGTGGCCAACGAGAAGATACATGGGACCACCGGTGAAGTTCCTTCAGATCGCCTGGCAGAAGAAAGACACGCACTGCTTTCGCTTCCTGTACATCGTGAGGCACTGTTTACCCAGGTTACCAGGAATATTCGAAAAGACCGCACCTTCCCCTTTGAAACCAATCACTACGTTGTTCCAGGCGAATATGCAAGAAAGAAAGCCATTGTCCACGTCTACCCAAAACAATTGGAGGTCTACGTAGGGGATAGCCGGATTGCTGTTCACGAACGATGTTTTGAAAGAGGCCAGTTAATTTGCGGCGAAGGCCTCATCGATGACAGGCCGTATGAAAAGCGAAGGAGAAAAGACGCACTTCAGGTTGAGTTTGAGGCTTTAGGGTCAGTAGCACCGGCATATCTCAAAGGGCTTGCCCGCAGCCGGCAAGGAAAGCTGAGGGAACAGGCTCGGCAAATACTTAAACTGGCCGAAAAGTATGGACAAGAACCGGTACATGCTGCTATGTCTCGTGCAGACAGTTTCAATTGCTACAGTTACTCTGCAGTAAAACGCATAGTCGAGACCCAATTGGTAAATCCTGATGCTCTCCCTGATGAGCCATGCC
>DUTL01000338.1 GCA_012842105.1 Candidatus Fermentithermobacillaceae bacterium
CCAGGGTGGGGATTTTGAGGCCGAACTGGGTTCCGTGGCCGCCGGGCGCCGTGGCCAGTATGCCTGCGGAAAAGAGGTCAGCCCGGCCGGTGATGGGGGCTTGCTCCTTGGGCGTCTGCTCTTTCCGCGCCTGCTCTTTCTTGATTTGCGCTGCCCATTGGGGGTTCGTGAACATATCCAGGACCGTGGTGACGCCGAACACCAGGTTCTGTTGCAGAGCTTCGGTGCTGAATACATGGACGTGGGAATCGATAAGGCCAGGAAGGAGCGTCAGCCCCTCGCCGGGGATGGTTTCTGTGCCAGGCGGTATGCTTGGGCTTCTACCTGCCCCGGTGATCTCAGTGACTATGCCATCCCTTATAATCACTGTAACTCCGGTAAGGGCCCGGTTGCCGTCGAAGGCCCTGATTCCGGTGAACGCAATAGAGTCAGTCATCGCTAAGACCCACCTTATCTTGCCGATTTGCAGATGATAGCATGTGTTGGGTTATATTGGGTTGTGCCATTCGTGACGTGTTCCGGGTACCATCACTCTTATTCGTGGCGTTGTGTGGGTTTCCCTTTGCTTGCAGCCTTTGGAACTTACTTCGTCGGGTTGATTGACAAATTCATGGGCAGTCTTCTTGACTCCTTACCAATGATCGGAATCTTCGGCGTCTTGCAACCGTGGGAGCATACAGAGAATCTATCGTACAGGATAGGCTCTGCATTCGGCCGGAAGTCCTCATCATGCAGCAAATTGCGGATCTTCATGCAATAGAGGGGCCACAGCAGATACTATGGGATCTCGAAACCATTCAAGGCAGATTTCGTATATTAGCACGAATGGGAGCAAAGGAGAGATTGCCGTGAAGACAATCAAGGTGGGAAAAGTAACCCTGGGAATCATCCTTATCGTCTTGGGGTTCGGCATATATTTCGGCCAAACAAGAGGATACCAATGGTTCGACATCATCGTAAAATATTGGCCGCTGGCACTGATCGGCCTGGGGGTTGAATTCGTAATTGCATCCAGGGACTACGAAGCCAAAGTGAGTTTGAGCAAGGCCTCAGTGCTCCTGATGGCCCTGGTTCTGCTGATTGCATATGGTTGTGTTCTTGTGGTCAATCCGCTGGCTGCAATTAACATAGGGCTAGGGATGCCCAACGCCAAGGAATCCTATACCCTGGCCGTGGACATTGACGAGATCTTTGATTCTGGCCGGGGCAGGCTTGAACTGAGCAATGTATCGGGGGACATCAGGCTACAAGGCTCTGACACAACAAGAGTTAGCGGTAAAGTCAACATCACTGCCAGGGCTGCAACAGTAGAACAGGCCCGGCGGTTAGCAGAGTCGATTAGAGTAGATAAGCACAGGCTGATCAACACCCTTCGTCTCACCCCCCGGCCGAAGTACAAAGGCAATCAACAATACGGTGCGTCCTTTGACCTGAGCATTCCGAACTCTGCATCCGTTGAAATCGGCACTGTGTCCGGAGACGTAAGAATTGATGGAGTTGAAGGAGCCGTAGCAGTCGACTCCATTTCAGGAGACGTAGAACTTGACGGGCTTCCCGCATCAGTGCGAATCAAGACAGTCTCCGGCTCTATCGAAGTTTCTCTGGGAACCGGTATGGGCCACCTTTCGATTGAGACAGTCAGCGGTTCTGTAGGCATACAAGCCCCACCTCAAACCGGGGGAACGGTCAAGGTTGAGACGGTCTCCGGCAAGATAAGCGCCAAAGATCCGGGTGTTTCTATTGCTGAAAAGCCTGGGCACAAGTCAGCATCAGGAACAATCGGTTCCGAAGATGCAAACACCAAAATCGACATTGAAACTGTGAGCGGAACGGTCAAATTCTCTGATTAATGATAAGAGACCTTTTCTCTTAATCTCATCCAAACCGCTTGAGCAACACACGATTTGCACGACAAAGCAATATGCCGGTATGAAATATCAGCGCTCTCCCAGCAAACATGACGGCGCCGGCCTTGCGCTGGAGGATGATTGCGTAGAAAGGAAAAAAAACAGGGGTGCCGTTGAAAGAGGAGCCGAAGAGTTGTAGTCTATTGAGCCGGCCTAAAGGATGAAATAACATGCAGAGGTTGGAGTCTGAGTCCATGTCCATTAGATCGTCCGGCCGAGGGTCACGACGAGTTTCTGTAAGCAGGGCTCAGGCTATTGCGTTCGGGTGAGGGCCCAAGGAGATGTGCTGTGAACTGAGAAGGATGCTTGAGGACGAGGTTGACGATGTCAGGGGATTTTTCGGTTTCGAGCAGGTTGAGGTGAATCTGGATTAGGGTGAAACCAGCCGGTACCGGTTTCTTGTTTTGAGAAAACTGGAGGTAGTTGCACATGGGCGGGCACGAGATAACTGTGATTATGGGTGATATCACAAAACAGCAGGTTGATGCTATTGTCAATGCAGCCAACAACACCCTGCTGGGCGGAGGAGGGGTCGATGGCGCCATTCACCGGGCTGCAGGCCCGGATCTTCTTGAGGAATGCAGAGGAATCGGTGGCTGCGGGACCGGCGAAGCAGTTATAACCAGGGGATACAGGCTTTCTGCAAAATGGGTCATACATACCGTTGGGCC
>DUTL01000339.1 GCA_012842105.1 Candidatus Fermentithermobacillaceae bacterium
AACCGAGAGAGCAGCTGCAAATGGCCAGTTGCGTGCCTTCATGAGCTGCTCGTGGATCAGGTTGCCTACAAGAACAACTTTATTGCCGCCTAGAATATCGGCGATGAAAAACAGGCCCATAGACGGAATGAACGTGAGAACAATACCGGACAGAAGCCCTGGCAAAGTCAGCCTGAATGATATTGTCCAAAAGGCTTGGAAGGGGGTAGCGCCAAGGTCCCGTGCGGCTTCGACCAACTGCCAATCCAGTTTTTCGGCGCTCGAGTAGACAGAGAAAATCATGAACGGAACCAGGGCATAAACCATTCCAACAGCCACAGCAGCATAGGTATACAGCAACTTAAGAGGTGCACCGGTGATCTTGAGACCCATGAGCAACCAGTCCAGGGTGCCATTAGCCCGGAAGATGATTATCCAGCCGTACAGGCGTATCAGCGAACTGGTCCAGAAGGGAATCATAAGCAGTAACATGACCCGCTGTTTCCACTTTGCGGCCAGTTTCGCCATGAAATAACCAAAGGGATAGCCGGTTAAAGCGACCAGCACAGTGGTAAGCCCGGCCAGTTTGAAAGATTCCCAGAAGGTTTTCAAGTAGATCGGCTCCAGGATGTTAGCGTAGTTGTCCAAGGTGAACTCATGCACAACTCCCCATATCTCGGCCCGCTTCAGGAAACTGAGTACAACCATGTAGATCAACGGGCCTGCTACGAAAAGCAGTGTGAAAATATAGAGGGGCATTACGGTTAAAAACGCCGCATCTATTTTCCTTTTGGTTTTGACAGTCGTTTTTAGCCTGGGTTTCCCGGAAATCACGGGAATGGAAGAAGGCTGTTTCATGCTGTATCCTCCAGATCCACGAACACTGCATTGTCCGGCAGCCAGGTTGCGATAACCCGGTCGCCGGGGGCCAATGGCAGATCGATACCATGGTACTTGGAAACCAGTTCACTGCCGTCACTCAGTGCTATTATGACCTGGAGCACACCTCCTGCAAAGCGCTTTTCTTTTACTACGGCCCGGAGCCCCCCCGGATGAGCGGGGCCATCGGAAACCAGTTTAACCATCTCGCCCCGAACAGCTATTGTTACCGGTTGCCCGGCTGCAATGTGTACCCCCTGTGTAGAGACAAGCGCCGTTCCGTTTTCATTCTGAAACTCAACCAGTTGGCCATTTACGTTGGAGGCCTTGCCTCTTAGGATGTTGGCAGAACCGACAAATCCGGCTACATAGCTTGTCTTTGGGCGGTCATACACTTCCGATGGCGTATCGATTTGCTCGAACCTGCCATTGCGCATAACGGCAATGCGATCTGACATGTTAAGCGCTTCTTCCTGATCGTGGGTAATATATATGAAGGTAACGCCCAATCGCTTTTGCAGCCGTTTGAGCTCCATCTGCATTTGGCGCCGCAGCTGAAGATCCAGTGCGCCAAGGGGCTCGTCTAACAGCAAAAGCGCCGGCCGGTTGACGATTGCCCTTGCAATGGCCACACGTTGCTGCTGGCCCCCTGATAGTTCATTGGGCATCCGTTTTTCAAAGCCCTCAAGTTGCACGAGTTCCAGCGCATCTTGAACGGTTTTCCTGATGCTCGCCTTGTCAACGCGGCGTAGCCTCAGGCTGTAGCCTATGTTCTGTTCTACATTCATGTGGGGAAACAGGGCGTAATTCTGGAATACCATGTTGACGTTACGTTTGTTGGGTTCTTCCATGGTTACGTCTTTGCCTTCGATTAGGACGCGCCCGCTGTCAGGTGACTCCAACCCTGCGATGATGCGCAGTGTGGTTGTTTTGCCACAACCTGAAGGGCCCAGCAAAGTAATGAACTCGCCTTTGCGGACGCTAAGGTCAATCCCGTCAAGAACTCTTGAATTGCCAAAACTCTTTTCAATTTGAACAAGCTGCAGGATGATATCTGTCATGCCGAGCCTCACTTTCAGTGCCTGCCAGAGCGACAAAATCCTTCGCAACTGCCGCTATAAAGGTGCCGGGAATTCGCAAATCCGGCGGGTTGCTGGCATGTTGTTTATGCATGTTGCAATCAAACATGAAGTATTACCTGAATTACTGCAATCTATTATACTGTTTTTGGTGTCGAAGTAAAATTGATTCCTGTATTTTGCCGTTAGCCTTAATTGTGAAAGTAAGTTCCGGTGTTCTTGCTAAGAGTAGAGGTTACTCTTACAAAGCCTCTTGAAGTAGAATGCGGGTGGCCCAATTCCGGTTTGGTCACTAGTTAGGATAAAGCGGAGGAAACCCGGGAAGCCCGCAAGCCCTTCAGTGTATCCCTTCCAGCCGAGGAACAGAAATGGATAAACCAATAGGCCACATTTAGTCGCAATTTGCCAGGCAGGCAGTTTGCTTTCAACGTGGCCCGGGTATCAAAAAGACATCCTTTGC
>DUTL01000340.1 GCA_012842105.1 Candidatus Fermentithermobacillaceae bacterium
CTCAGATTCCCTTCCCCGCAGCAGGTCATTAAGGTTCGTGAAGAAGAATGGGTTGCCTAATATGCCCCTGCCGATCATTATGCCCGAGCACCCTGAAACATGAAGCCGGCCAATACCTTCACAGGGCGATGTAACGTCACCGTTGCCCACTGTCGGGATATTGACACTTACAGCGATCCTGGAAATTTCATCCCAGTTTGCTTTTCCACCGATATGTTGGCAGTTCATGGACGAACAGTTGCCCAGGGTTACGGTGGAAAAGCAAACTGGGATGAAATTTCCAGGATCGCTGCAAGCGTCAGTATCCCGACAGTGGGCAACGGTGACGTTACATCGCCCTGTGAAGGTATTGGCCGGCTTCATGCTTCAGGGTGCTCGGGCATAATGATCGGCAGGGGCATATTAGGCAACCCATTCTTCTTCACGAACCTTAATGACCTGCTGCGGGGAAGGGAATCTGAGCCCCAGGGGCATGCAGAGCGCATCAAAATGGCCAGGGTTCACCTAAACCGGGCCGCTGCCAGGTACGGAAAGCACCATGCAACGCTTGAGCTGAAAAAGCATCTTGTGTTCTACTTCAAGGGCATGAAGGGTGCATCAAGGCTTAGAGTAGCTATCAACAATGCAAACTCTTTGAGTGAACTGGTTGATGCCATAGATTTGTTTTCCGCCCAATTTAGCGGAAGTAAAAGAGGCCAGTGAACGGCTCTTTGCTACTGCTATCCGCCTGCAATCCTGGATGTATCCTGAAAAGGCCTGCCGTATCCGGTGAGTAGCCATATACCGTTTGTCATCTCTCCGCCAGGCAAACACCTCCCCCTTCCGCCTCAACACTGGGTGTTTTCACTCATTTTCCTTACCCGGCTAATTCTACTTGCCCGAAGCATCCGGGCTTGGTATTATATGTACACAAGATTGTGCACACGGTGGTGATAAAGCGTTGGAATTTGTGAGGATAGGTGACAAGGTTATCAGCCGCCAGAAGATTGATAGTGCAATAGACGAGATATTGAGTTTGCGTACGCAGGGTATGTCTCAAGCCGATGTAGCCGCTAAAGCAGATGTGGACAGAACCTTCATTTCCCGCCTTGAGACTTTGGGCGAGCTAAGGAAAGGCGGTTCAATTGCCATAATCGGTTTTCCCCTGGCTAACTGCGAGGAAATCCGTGAACTGGCAGCGGGGGAAGGAATTGATTTTGCCTTGCTTATGACCGATAAGCAACGGTGGGATTGGGTGAGGCAGAAGAGCGGGATTGATCTCCTTAACGAGCTTTTGAAGTTGGTTGCTGCCGTACGCGGCTTCGACAAAGTCATACTCATAGGATCTGACAAGAGGCTTGAACTGATGAAGGGCCTTCTGGACCGGCATACAGAGATTTCTACCATAGTCATAGGACAGTCTCCGATGACCGGTGATGTTTACCTGAACCCGGAATCGTTACGCGAGATGATCATACAAGTAAAGGGTTGAAAAGGAGGCGCCGCTGTGAAGCATATAGTAAGTGTGAGCATTGGGTCATCCAAGCGGAATAAACGCACGGAGCAAGAACTTCTTGGCGAGAAAGTAATTGTAGAGCGGATAGGCACTGATGGGTCTATTGAGAAAGCAATTGAAATAATACGCGAGCTGGACGGTAAAGTTGACGCCTTTGGAATGGGTGGTATTGATCTTCACGTGGCGTGTGGCAGAAAACGGTATACCCTGAGGGATGCCATACCTATTGCCAATGCTGCAAAGAAAACTCCTATTGTGGATGGTTCCAGGCTAAAGGGCACACTGGAGCGAAGGGTCATCCGGCATTTGGATAAACACAGCATAGTAGACTTCAAGGGGAAAACAGTGCTGCTTGTATGTGGTGTGGATCGTTTCGGCATGGCTGAGGCTTTACAGGAAACGGGTTGTAATTTGATTTTGGGAGACCTCATTTTTGTGCTTAACCTCCCTGTTCCCCTGCGGTCTTTAAATGCTCTGGACAAGGTCGCAAGAGCTATTGCGCCTATTGTGGTTAAGCTCCCGTTTTCCCTGCTCTATCCAACAGGCGAAAAACAAAATGGCAACTACCGCAAAAAGACGCTTCAAGCCAAATACTACCATCAAGCGGATGTTATTGCCGGAGACTTTCACTACGTTAAGAGGTATATGCCGGGCAACATGGCAGGCAAGGTTATTATAACTAATACCGTTACGGAAGATGACATAGAATGGCTCAAGCGATTGGGCGTGGGTACTCTCATTACTACAACGCCTGAGATGGATGGGCGTTCTTTCGGGACTAATGTGATGGAGGGGCTTATTGTAGCACTGCTAAACAAGGCTCCTGACGAGATTTCAGATCAGGAGATAAACGATCTTTTAGACAAGCTGAATTTTGAACCCAGGGTAGAAGTCTTGAACCCTGCTCAGGCTTGGACATCATAAACCTCATCAAAAGCTGTTTTTGATTGGTTATTCAAAGGAAGTGAAGCTACTATGGGTAGTTTTGCCTTTATTGTCCATCCTATCGAAATAAGGGATGTGGCACGCAAGTTCTCCATAGCCAAATACCTTCCACAGGGGCTTGTGGAACATGCGCTCAGGTTTGCCCCGCCGTTTAAGATTTCAGAGATAACCGGTGTTGAGTCTCATCACGGGAGCGCCACTGGATGGTTTGTGTCATGCCCGCTTACTCCCGACATGATGTTCCGGCTTCCTGAGGCCCAGGTCATAAAGAAGATAGTTGAAGCGGCAAAGGTGGCTCAAGGCCTTGGGGCCAAAATCGTTGGGCTAGGCGCTTTTACTGCAGTAGTGGGCGATGCAGGGATTACAGTTAGCAACAATGTGGACATTGCCGTAACTACAGGAAACAGCTATACAGTAGCCACTGCCATAGAAGGGACCCTAAAAGCTGCAGCCTTGATGGGAATAGATATGGACAAGGCTGAAGTGCTTATTCTTGGCGCAACAGGTTCAATCGGACGGGTTTTGGCTTTGATTCTTGCTCACAAAGGCTATAACCTTACACTGACTGCACGAAACATGAGCAGGCTGGAGCGAGCTTCGCTTCTTATTACAAGGCAAACAGGAATGGTTCCCAGGATTACGGGTAATGTAAAGCAAGCTGTAAGAAAAGCCGATGTGATAATGTGCGTAAGTTCTTCTCTTGATGTTCTGATAGAACCTGAGGATCTTAAGGCAGGGGCTCTTGTATGTGATGTTGCACGGCCGCGGAATGTATCCGCCGAGGTAGGGCAGAACAGAAGAGACGTGCTTGTCATAGAAGGCGGAGTTGTCAAGGTTCCGGGCAACGTCGAATTCAACTTTGATTTTGGGTTTCCCAGGGGCCATAGTTACGCTTGCATGGCAGAAACTATGATCCTGGCCCTGGAAGAGAAGTATGAGAACTGGTCATTGGGCAGGAACCTTTCAGTGGCACAGGTTAGCGGAATCGCGAAATTGGCAAGAAAACACGGTTTCGAATTGGCCGGATTCAGAAGTTTTGAAAAGCCTGTCACCCCGGAGGAAATAGAGACGGTGAAGGCAAACGCTCTGGCCAATGGCATTTAACGGCGCTTGAACGGGTGTGATCTCCTGATTAAGGCAGTGTATTGACTCTCATACATTTCTTGAACTATAATTTCTCGTGACCATTGCCTTCAAACCACCGGCAGCGGTCCTTATCTATCTCTGAGCATAGATGAAATCGCCGGAACATACACTGATATGAGTTTATGCGGGTGAATGCTCAGGCAGAGCCCTTATAAGTTCTGATGAAAGGCGGGAGATGCAGGAGGATGACTGAACGTGAAATAATACTTTCTCCTGAAGGTAAGAAGACTTTTGAAGCCGAGTTAAATCACCTCAGGCTTGTCAGAAGAAGAGAAGTAGCTGAAAGAATTAAGGCTGCCAGAGCGTTTGGCGACCTTTCGGAGAACGCCGAATATGAAGATGCGAAGAAGGAACAAGCTTTTGTGGAAGGGCGTATCCTCAGGCTTGAGAACATTCTAAGGCATGCCGTAATAACCCAAAACGGCGGCCAAAAATCTGATGTGGTAAGAGTAGGTTCAACTTTTACTCTCAGAGACATTAACAATGGCAAGACTCAGCAATATACCATAGTTGGTTCACAAGAAGCCGATCCGGGCAGGAGGCGTATTTCAAATGAATCACCTGTGGGAAAGGCCGTTCTAGGCCGGAAGCCGGGAGCGGTGGTTACCGTGACTGTTCCTGCAGGTACGTTTCAATATGAGATAGTGTCAATAGACCAGAGCTGACTTTACAACAAAAAGCTCTGTGGCGCCTTTGGCCTTTGTTCTTTGATAAATGATTAGCAGTATGTCAGGAGGATGCAGTGTGTCTTGTGGTAACGGACAAGTACAAGATGATTCAAGGCCCACAGAGGAGATAAACAGGCGTACAGGCAAACTCGATGCGATTCGTGACTGTGGCATGGATCCGTTTGGAGGCCCGTTCAAAGTCACTAAAACTGCAGAAGCAGTCAGGCTGGGTTGTGATGAACTGGCCGGCGAAGAAGTTACCGTCGCCGGCAGGCTCACGGCCTTTAGGGGCCACGGAAAAACCATATTTGCAGATTTGCGGGATCGTACAAGCCGTATACAGATTTATGCGCGCATGAATATTCTTGGTGAAGAAAACTATCGCCAGTTCGCCGATCTCCTTGATATTGGTGATATTATCGGTGTTACAGGTAAGGTGTTTCGCACCAAGAAAGGTGAACCTACTATCGAAGTGAACAAGTGGGTCATTCTTTGCAAGGCACTGCGCCCCCTACCGGAAAAATGGCACGGGCTTACAGACGTTGACCTGCGCTACCGGCAAAGGTACGTGGACCTGATAGCTAACCCTGAGGTAAAAGATGTGTTCATAAAGCGAACCCGGATCGTATCTTTTATCAGGCGTTATCTTGATGAACGGGGATATCTTGAGGTCGAAACGCCTGTGCTCCAGACCATTGCAGGCGGCGCCAATGCACGGCCGTTTATCACTCACCACAATGCCCTTGATATCGATGTGTATTTGAGGATAGCCGTTGAACTCTATCTGAAACGGCTGCTCGTGGGCGGGTTGGAGCGAGTCTACGAGATAGGCAAGAACTTCAGGAATGAAGGCATCGATACACGGCATAATCCCGAATTTACCATGCTTGAAGTATATCAAGCTTATGGGGATTATGAAGCCATGATGGAACTGACCGAGGATTTGGTTTACAAATGTGCTGTGGAGGTTATCGGAACGCCTAGGATTTCATATGATGGACATGAGATCGATCTGACACCCCCATGGCAAAGGTTGAGGGTCTGGGATGGAATTGAAAAGTGGGCCGGTATCCGGCATTGCGATTTGAAGGACGATGAAGATGCAAAGGTTATTGCGACAAACCTTGGCTTGAAGATGGATAGGCCTCCTACCAAAGCTAATGTAATTGACAAGATACTAGATGAGAAGATTGAGCCCAACCTGGTAGAACCTACGTTCTTGCTGGATTACCCTGTAGAAATATCCCCGCTGGCAAAAAGAATTCCTGATCAGCCAGATCTTACCTACAGGTTTGAAGTATTTGTAGTTGGTAAGGAAATTGGGAATGCTTTTTCTGAACTCAATGATCCTATAGACCAAAGGCAGCGGTTTTTGCAGCAGGCTCAGGCGAAGGCAATGGGAGACGATGAGGCGCATGCTTTTGACGAGGATTTCATTGTCGCACTTGAGTACGGTATGCCTCCTGCGGGAGGGCTTGGAATAGGAATTGACAGACTGGTAATGCTTTTGACCGGTTCAACCTCAATACGGGATGTAATTTTATTCCCCATGATGAGGCCAAAACCGTGATAAAATGCGGGCTTATGAAATTTTGCAGCAAAAAAGCGAAGAATTTCGCAAAAAGCTATTGATCTAAGCTCGGAAGGGTGCTATATTATCCCTTGCGCCCCCCGGCAGGTGGGGCGGAGAAAGTGACAAGAAGTTGGTCCTTGAAAACTGAACAGCGTAGAAAGACTTTGAGTTAAGGATACAGGTGTAACGGAGAGTTTGATCCTGGCTCA
>DUTL01000341.1 GCA_012842105.1 Candidatus Fermentithermobacillaceae bacterium
GTGAACACCGAAAGCTCTCCGATAGCATCATTTGCCTGGATGAACCAGTATGACGGCAGGAACTTTGCAACAGCCAGCACTGGCTTGCTCATGATTGACTGGGGCATGAGTTTCTTGGGCGGAGTATTCGTGCCCCAGTCAATCATGAGCAAGCCAGTGCTGGCTGTTGCAAAGTTCCTGCCGTCATACTGGTTCATCCAGGCAAATGATGCTATCGGAGAGCTTTCGGTGTTCACCGGGGAAAGTTTGCGTCCCATTTTCGGCAGCATCTTTATCCAGCTGGGGTTTGCTGTGGCAATATTTTCAGTGACGTTGCTTCTAAGTAAAGAACGGACAGTATCGTACCTCTAGTGGCATGTTATCCCGGAACTCAAAATCGAATACGCAATGCAGCCATCAGGAGTCCGCCGAGAGCGGACCGAAAAATGTGTAAAATTATATTGGTTGTCTGAGAACATCGAATAAGAAGTCAGAGGAGAGCCTATGAGCAACTATTCAAACCGGTTCATGAGCGCATTGGCCAGACAAGATCTGGCGTCAATCAGACAGGTTCCCAAGTCTGATTTACATAATCATTTCGTGCTTGGCGGAAGCAGGGATTACATCTTCCAGCAGACCGGCATCAAGATTCCCAGTCTTGACAGGACTTTGCACTCGATGCAGGATATGCACGAATGGTGCGGAAAGCATATTGGCCTGGGCCACAGATTCGACACTTTTGATTTGCATAAAGTGTTGCTTGAGGCAGCGTTTTACCAAGCAAAAGAAGACGGTGTCAAGATACTCGAAATTGGCGAGGATGCCTGGGCTAACGCCAAGTACTATGGCGGGGATGTATCACTCTTGGTGGATACATTCTTCGAGGCGAGGAAGAGGATCGCTCCTTGCACAGAACTGAGGCTTCAAATCGGCCTTTCTCGCCATTGTCCGGTTAGCCTGCTTGAAAAGTGGTTAGAGCCCTTCTGGGGGCGGAAAGAATTCTACTCCATTGACCTCTCTGGAGACGAATTGGCACAGCCTATCGAGAATTTTGCGCCGGTTTATCGCAGAGCTAAGAGTCATGGGCTGCAGTTGAAGGCTCATATCGGCGAATGGGGTACAGCAGAGGATATTGTACGCGGAGTGGAACTGCTTGAGCTAGACGAGGTCCAGCACGGAATAGCCGCTGCCGGTTCTCAAGCGGCCATGGACTATCTTGTGGAGAACAAGGTCCGCTTGAATATTTGCCCTAGAAGCAATGTGAAGCTTGGGCGGGTGGATTGTATGAAGAATCATCCCATTAGAGTGCTCTTTAGGCACGGAGTGGATGTGACGATAAATTCCGATGATGTGCTGGTGTTTGACAGCGATGTTTCAAAGGAGTATTTGAGGCTGTACCGGCACGGCGTCTTGTCTGCAGATGAGCTTGATGCCATCAGGCTGAATGGCCTGGGATTGGGCTAGGAAGAGGAAACCGGTGCAGGGCTATGCGGCATCTGCCTGAAAAGCAGCCCTGGTGCCGGGTTACAAGGCATTCTCCTCCGAAATGCACAGGGCCATCCGGTGTCCTTATTGCTGGATATATTTGTAGGCAGGGCCTATTTGGGATAATATATATCTACAGAGGCTTCGAGGAAACCCTCCCTGGATTTGGTGGAGCCTTGCGCTCATAATATTCACTTATAGAGGCCTGATGAAGTGGAAGTGTTGATCAGGTTGGCACATGTGACAGGTTCATCGCGAAGGAGTGGGTACATGGAATTCCTCAGAATGAAAGACCCTGTGAGTACTTTAACCCATCTTGCTACTCTTCTGGCTTCTGCTGTTGGCCTGGGGTTTTTGTTATGGACTGCCTGGGGCCACCTGGGACATGTCCTGGTTGCCGGCGTTTACGGTTGTAGTTTGCTCGTTTTGTATACGGCCAGCACATTGTACCATTGGATAAAAACGACTGCCAGGAAAGAGGCATTGCTCAGGAAGTTTGATCATCTGGCAATCAACATACTTATTGCAGGAAGCGCTACTCCTGTTTTGTACCACGGCCTTAGGGGGCTGTGGAGAAGTTCGATGCTTGCTGCAATGTGGATACTTACTGTTGCGGCCTGCTGCGTGCAGGTGTTTTTGATTAAGGGGCCTCGCTGGCTCTATACAATGCTGTATGTTCTTCTGGGGTGTTTGGTGCTAATACCGGTAGCGCAGCTGGCAAGAAACCTTCCATGGCAGGCTATGGTGTTGATTGCTGTGGGCGGTGCGGTATACATAGCGGGAGCGGTAATATATGCAATTGAGAAGCCTAACTTCTTCCCGGGAATCTTCGGGTTTCACGAGATATTCCACATACTGGTCAGCACTGCCACAGTGCTTCATTTCGTCGGAATATTCAAGTATGTGCTGCCGTGACGGTTCAGATGGGTATGCTTCTATTTTCCGGTAGTAACGGTAGTAGCCAATCACCGGCTTCCTGATCAATCGATTGGAACGATTTGACTACTCCTTCAGATTGCAGTATAATAATTGGATTACAAATTTGGAGGAATTGCATTTAATGACGAGAGTATTACAAGGTTTCGAAGTTTTAGGTGTCCATCCGGCTATCATGGAATCTCTGGACGAAATGGGTTTTGAAGAGCCTACACCCATCCAAGCAGCAGCCATACCAATTCTACTCGAAGGACAAGACCTTATTGGGCAAGCTCAGACAGGTACGGGCAAGACGGCTGCATTTGCCATACCACTCTTGCAGTGCGTAGAACAGGATTCCCGCACTCCTCAGGCGGTTGTTTTGGCGCCCACAAGAGAATTGGCGCTTCAGGTAGCAGATGATATTACCAGGATGGGAAGGTATATGCACCTCAAAGCACTGGCATTGGTCGGCGGACATTCAATCGAACGGCAAATTCGGGCCCTCAGGGCAGGTGCTCCAATCGTTGTAGGTACGCCTGGAAGGGTAATGGATCATATAAGACGTCGGACGATAAAGCTCAGCCAGGTTAGAATGTTTGTTCTTGACGAGGCAGACGAAATGCTGGATATGGGCTTTATTGATGATATTGATGAGATAATGTCCAGTATTCCTGACGAGAGGCAGACAGTTTGCTTTTCAGCAGTTATGCCTGCACCCATTATCCGAATAACCAAGCAGCATATGAGGAATCCCCAACAGGTTAGCGTGGGCAGGAAGGAACTGACAGCTTCTACCATAGAACAAGCATATTTTGAGGTTCGCGACAAGGATAAGGTAGAAGCCTTGACCCGAATAATCGACCACGAGGGTATCGCAAGGGGTATAGTGTTTTGCAGAACCAAGCGCGGGAGCGATGAATTGGCATCGGCGCTTCAAGCCCGTGGCTACGCAGCTGAAGCTATTCATGGTGATTTGAACCAGGTTCAGCGTAACCGTACAATGGCCCGGTTCAGAGAAGGCCAGGTTGAACTGCTGGTAGCTACTGATGTGGCTGCCCGTGGCTTGGATGTTGAAAATGTTACCCACGTCATCAACTATGACGTTGCCCATTCACCTGAGTATCATGTGCACCGCATTGGGCGTACCGGCCGTGCCGGTCGTGAGGGAACGGCATTTACGTTTGTAAGCCCCCGTGAATTCAGGCATCTTAAGTTGATTGAGCGTGTCACCAAGTCACGAATTCCTCGCAGGAGGGTGCCCACAGCCACTGACGTGGCCGAAAGAGTCCTGGAGATGATCAGGGAGAAGGTTGGCTCGCTGGTTGAGAGCGGCGCAGGGCAGGAAGCCAGGTATATGGATTTGGCATCTACTCTTTTGAACGATTACGATCCAGAGCGATTGGTTGCAGCCCTTGTCTCCAGGCTGGCCGAGAGCCATCTTGGAGCATGCCCTGAATCCCAAGCGGCAGGACAGATTTGCCAAGGGATTTACCGGGACAATAA
>DUTL01000342.1 GCA_012842105.1 Candidatus Fermentithermobacillaceae bacterium
ATACATGCCTGGAAGCTGCAGGCGAAGCGGTGGGGCTTATGCCCGGCCAGATGGGAGATTCAAACGTAGGGCACCTTAATATTGGGGCAGGCAGGATAGTGTACCAGGACCTTGTTAGGATTTCCAATGACATAAAGCGGGGGGCTTTTTTTAAAAACCAGGTGCTGGTGGATGCAATTAGAAATGCAAAGCAAAATGGCAGCGCCCTCCACCTTATGGGCCTGGTATCCGACGGCGGGGTCCACAGCCACCAGGAACATCTGTATGCTCTCTTGACGCTGGCAAAAACATATGGCCTGGATAAAGTGTTTGTACACGCTTTTCTTGATGGACGGGATGTTCCTCCTGAATCTGCCCGGGTGTATCTTGAGAGTTTGGAGAAAAAAATAGCTGAACTGGGAACAGGGCAAATAGCTTCAATAACCGGCCGTTATTATGCCATGGACAGGGATAGGCGGTGGGATAGGACCAAAGCCGCTTATGATATGCTCACAACGGGCAAAGGGCGGCTGGCCTCCAGTTGGCGGGAAGGCCTGGACATGGCTTACGGCAAAGGAGAAACCGATGAGTTTGTGTACCCTACCGTTACCGGTGATAGGGGCTCTGAAGGCACAACTTCAGTGAAAACAGGCGATTCCATTGTGTTTTTCAATTTTAGGGCCGACAGGGCCAGGCAAATTGCCCATGCATTTTGCGACCGGGAATTTTCAGGGTTTCACAGGGCCACGCATCCGGATGTATTTTTTGCCGGTATGCTTCGCTATGAAGCAGGCCTGCCGGGGCATTATGCATATTCGCCTTTGATTCTGAAAAACACCCTGGGTGAGGTGGTCTCAAATTCGGGGCTAACCCAACTTAGAATTGCAGAGACAGAAAAATACGCCCATGTAACTTTCTTCTTCAGCGGTAAGCAAGAAGAGCCTTTTCCCGGTGAAGACAGGCGGCTTATTGCTTCACCGAAAGTTGCTACGTATGATCAAAAGCCTGAAATGAGCGCTCTCGAGGTTACCGCCGAAGCTATAAAACAGGTTGAAAGCGGGAAATACGATCTGGTGGTTTTGAACTATGCAAATCCTGATATGGTTGGCCATACAGGATGTTTCCATGCAGCAAAAAGAGCGGTTGAAGTGGTTGATCAGTGCCTTGGTGAATTGGTCCGGGCTATATTGGCCCAGGGGGGCGCCGCTTTGGTCATCGCAGACCACGGAAATGTTGAGGAGTTACCGGAGATTTCAGGAGAGGGCCAGAGCCACACATATCATACTTCTAACAGGGTTCCGTGCATACTGGTAACAAACAATAACCAGGTTAGGGGGCAGGCTGTGAAAGGGCTCAGGCAGGGCATTCTGGCGGACGTAGCTCCCACAATTTTGGAAATCATGGAGTTGGAAAAACCGGCTGAGATGAACAGGAGCAGCCTCATAATGTATTGAAGCCTTGGTTGAAACCAGGCTTGATTTTGTTTTATCAACTGAATGGAGTGATCTTAAGTGGCCACTATTGTTGACGTTAAGGCAAGGCAAATTCTTGATTCGCGGGGTAACCCCACAGTTGAAGCAGATGTAATACTCAGTGATGGTTCTGTGGGAAGGGGCATGGTACCTTCAGGAGCATCAACGGGAACCTATGAAGCTTTGGAACTCCGAGACAACGAGAAGGCATTCAAAGGCAAGAGCGTGAGAAAAGCAGTATCAAACGTAGTCAAGGTAATTGCGCCGGCGGTGATTGGACGGGATGCCTTGAACCAGCAGGATATCGACTCTACCATGATCAGGTTGGACGGAACCCCCAATAAGTCCAGACTAGGGGCAAACGCAATCCTGGCAGTGTCCATGGCAGTAGCTGATGCATCTTCACAGTCCGTTGGGCTTCCTTTATATAGATACCTTGGCGGTCTTCAGGCAAGGATCCTGCCTGTGCCGTTTATGAACATATTCAATGGCGGAGAACATGCTGATAATAACGTAGATATTCAGGAATTCATGATAGTGCCTTCAGGCGCTGAGGACTTCGCCGGCGCCGTGCAGATGGCTGCCGAGATTTATCATTCGCTGAAAGCCCTCTTAAAGTCAAAGGGCCATTCCACTGCCGTTGGAGATGAAGGCGGGTTTGCCCCTAACCTGAAGTCTAATGAAGAGGCACTGGAACTTATCACAAAATCAATTGACAAGGCTGGGTACAAGCCAGGTTCAGACTGCTATCTGGCTATCGACTCTGCGGCTTCTGAGTTTTACAAAGGCGACAAATATGTACTTGCCGGCGAGAATTGGACAGGGACCGCCGCAGAATTGGTTGAAAAGTATGCTTCCTGGGTAAGATCTTACCCAATAATATCCATTGAAGATGGGCTTTCAGAAGACGATTGGGAAGGCTGGGTGCTGCTGACCAGGGCCCTGGGCGAAAAGGTGCAGATTATCGGCGACGACCTTTTTGTGACTCAAAAAGAACGGATCGAAAAGGGTATTGCAATGGGTGCAGGCAACTCGGTTTTGATCAAACTCAACCAGGTGGGCACCGTCACTGAAACTCTCGAGTCTATACAGTCTGCCAGAGATGCAGGGTATAGATGGCTTATCTCCCACAGATCAGGGGAAACCGAAGATTCGTTCATCGCCGATCTTGCAGTAGCTACTTCCAGCGGGCAATTGAAGACAGGCGCCCCTTGCCGCAGTGAGCGCGTGGCAAAGTATAATCAACTTATCAGGATTGAAGAGGAACTAGGCGCTGCTGCAGTTTACAAGGGAATCAAGTAGGAGAGAGCCCCAAGGCCCTACTGGATTGACTGTCACGTTAGTACGTGGGGAAGTGGACTGGCTCGCAGCCGGATGTTACAATCGGATTTGGCGGCCACGTGTTCTTGGGAGAGAGGTGAATTGAGTGGAGACCGTTGTTAGGGTTTTTCACTGGATCATAACCATAGGCTTAATATCAGTTGTAATCCTACAGCCGGGTAGGAGTGCCGGCCTGGGTATAATGGGAGGCGGCATGGAGGGCATGTCGGGCCGGAAGAAGAAGGGGCTTGAAGCTCTGTTTGCCAAACTGACTGTATACCTTGCAGTGGGTTTCATGGTTAGCTCGCTGGCGCTCACATTTCTCCGGCGCTGAAGTTACCGGCCTTCGGCCCAACACTTGTTATTTGATTGTGCCGGCAGGCATTTTGCGTCACACGTATATTGGGCACCCGGGTATTACACAGGTATAAGTGGTATGTGTGGCTACCCGGGTTTCTTGGTAGGCCGTTGTGGGTTAGTTCGGATATTTGGCCGGTGAACTCGATTACCGCCGGTAATGAGTATTTGAAAGGAGTATATGGACCATGATGAGCTCTGGGTGGGCAGTGGCAGCACCTATAGCAGGCATTATCGCTTTACTGTTTGCTGTGTTTCTTCGTTCACGAGTAGCATCTCACGATCCTGGGTCAAAGGAGATGCAGGAAATAGCCGGCGCCATACATGAAGGCTCTATGGCGTTTTTGAGCAGGGAGTACCGTGCTTTGGCACTTTTTGTGGTTATAGTCGCAGTAATCATATTTGTCGCCGGTTACTTTACTTCCCCTGAGGAAATGAGGCCCGAAACCGCGATTGCATTTATACTTGGGGCAGTAGCTTCAGCCCTGGCAGGTTTCATAGGTATGACTACCGCAACCATGGCAAACGTAAGGACAACCCAGGCTGCAAAAAAGGGAACTGTTAACGCGCTTGACGTTGCGTTTTCCGGCGGTGCCGTTATGGGAATGACAGTGGTTGGGCTTGGCCTGGCCGGGCTGGGGATTGTCTACTTTCTATTTGGAGACGTTAACGATCCGGCTTCTTTCGGCGTGGTCAACGGATTTGCTTTCGGAGCCAGCTCAATTGCATTGTTCGCCAGAGTAGGCGGCGGAATCTACACTAAGGCTGCAGACGTAGGCGCAGATCTTGTAGGCAAAGTTGAAGCGGGCATTCCCGAAGATGATCCTCGCAACCCTGCAGTTATCGCCGATAACGTAGGCGACAATGTAGGCGATGTGGCGGGGATGGGAGCAGACCTTTTTGAGTCGTATGTGGGATCTATCATTGCAGCCATGGCAATGGGGGCCATGATGAAGAATTCAGACAAAGCGCTCGTGGCCATAGTTTTGCCCCTGCTGGTGGCTGCAG
>DUTL01000343.1 GCA_012842105.1 Candidatus Fermentithermobacillaceae bacterium
GCAGGAAAGGGCAATGCTTCTTTCCCGGATCCTGCAAGGCGCAGTTCATGACATGGGTGATGGGGTTCTCATTGTGGTCAAGCACTGATGCAGTCAAAATCGAGAGTCCTCATTGCGAGAAGCAAGGAAGCAGCGTTGAAAAGCTCCGTGGAAAGAGGGATAAGGCCAGGCGACATTACATGGGGGAGCCAGGGCTATGCGGGGCGGAGCGGCGCGCTGTTTCTCGTATGGGGTGTAAACCCGTCGCCTTTGGCTCACCGGGCCATGACGGCCATGCTAAAGATTTACCTGGGGAAGGCCCCGCCAAGCCCCGGGATATTCTATGTTTGCTACGCGGGAACCCATACTTCAGTTGTTGCCTCTACGTTGCATTTAGGCAGTATCCGTTTGGAGGATATTGATGCCTGCGGCCCTGCCATACTCTCTTGTATGCCTTACTTCGACAGGCGCACAACCGCAGATATCGGAGTGCCTGTCTTGCTGGGCAAGGATGTAAACGGGTCAGAAGTATATGCTTTGGGCACTGGTTGGCTCAGCCGCATGTTGGAACTGTGTTTATGTGATCTGGTGGAACTTGCATATCCCGGCGCCCGTGTATGTTTTTGCAGCGTCAGGGGAGTTCTTGATTTCCGGGCACGGCTAGGAGGGTTTTTGTCCCGCCGGCTAAACCTTGTTTCGCCTGGGCGGCATATTATCTGTGGATCATTGTCAAAGAAAGCTCATGTGCTGTACGAAGCAACGCGGTATTGCCTTGACCTCTCTTCAAAGTGGAAGGATAATGAGAATCACACTGAAGGGGAGGTTATCTGGATTGACGGTTCAAAGCAGGGGAGGGTTGGTCTACCGGGTTGAGCCGGGAAGCCTGGCTGAGTATGTGGGAATAATGCCCGGTGATCTGATAGTGTCAGTCAATGGCCATGTTCTCAGGGATGAAATCGATTTTCGCTTCTACAGCGCCGGCGAGAACATTACACTTGATGTAGTAAAGCAAAATGGAAAGAAACAAAGGTTTGAGATTGAAAAAGATACCGATGACCTGATGGGCATATCCTTCGATAATCCGGTCTTTGACTCAATCAAAACATGTAGAAACAACTGTTGTTTTTGTTTTATTTCACAACTTCCCCGGGGATTACGCCAGGGCCTCTACCTGCGTGATGATGACTACCGCCTATCATTTCTTTTCGGAAACTTCATATCCCTTACAAACCTAGCAAGCCAGGATTGGAAGCGCATTGATGAGCAGCGTCTTACTCCTCTCAGGGTGTCTCTTCATACATCTGACCCTGGTGCAAGGGCACGGCTAATGGGTAACCCTGATGCCGGCCGGGCCATGGAGTACCTAGAAAAGTTCAAGCAGAAGGGTATTTGCGCCCACATTCAGATTGTACTTCTGAAAGGAGTAAACGATGGTGACAAACTAATATCGACTCTTGAAGATCTGGATTCTCTGGGCGGCACCATCCTGTCAGTGGGCGTGGTGCCCGCTGTGTATACGAAATACAGAGAGGTACC
>DUTL01000028.1 GCA_012842105.1 Candidatus Fermentithermobacillaceae bacterium
GGATGATATTGAGAATGGATCTTGTGTCATTGCTCAGCAGGGGAAGGCGAGGGGAGCGAAAGAGCAAGAGCGACACAAGATCCATTCTCAATATCATCCAGACATATTCCACAGTAACACCTTCTTCTATATGGCCGGGCATTCCGGCGTTCTGGCCCTACGCGCAATTCGTCACCGAAAGCACCCAATCTTGCGACACCTTCTAAGATCTACTGAGCCTGCGAGTTGTTCGTACCTGTCGATAAATGCTTCACCAGTTCCCGGTATTCATCGCCCCCGGTGAGTTTGAGGAAAAGATCCTCAAGGGAAACAGCCTCTCCTTCTGTTCCCGGAAGAACCCGCCGCCTCAGATCCTCGACGCTGCCTTCAGCAATCAAGCGCCCCTCATGAATAATACCTATCCGGTCGCACATCCTTTCGGCAATTTCCAAGATGTGCGTAGACATGAAAAC
This sequence comes from Candidatus Fermentithermobacillaceae bacterium, assembly GCA_012842105.1. GTDB lineage: Bacteria > Bacillota > Sulfobacillia > Fermentithermobacillales > Fermentithermobacillaceae > DTU015. The sequence continues at coordinate 453 of DUTL01000028.1, forward strand.
CGCTCCGCCATTACCGGCAACCTGCCGGAGCACCTCTTTAACCAAACGGGCGCTCTTAGGATCCAAACCTACGGTAGGCTCGTCTAAGAAGAGCACTCTGGGCTCATCCAGTAGCGCCGATGCAATGCAGATCTTCTGCCTCATTCCGTGGGAATAGCTCCCCAGAAGCTCATCTTGCCTGTCGCTAAGCTCAAACATGTACAGGAGCTCCTCCATGCGTTCGGCAGCCTTGTTGCGATCCATCTTCCTAAGATCAGCCACAAACTGCAATAGTTCCCTGGCGCTTAGCCTCTCATACACATCGGGAGTATCAGGAACGTAGCCAAGCAGCGCCTTTGCTTCTACCGGTTGTTGCTGAACATCAACGCCGCATATCTTTGCCTGCCCTGCTGTAGGTGACAAAAGGCCACACAGCATTTTAATGGTAGTGGTCTTGCCCGATCCGTTCGGCCCGAGAAAACCGAAAATCTCGCCCGGGCCAACTGATAACGTAAGGTCGCGAACTGCGGTCAGTGCCCCGTAGTTTTTGGTGAGTCCCTCAGCCCTGATCAAATCGTTCTCTCCTCTCAGGTCAATGTTTCGCCGGGTATGGCTTCTTTCGATGCGTACCTCTCTTGCACATATCCGTTTCCCGATTCATGTGTTCGACGCCTGTCTCTCCCTTAGTCTTACCGCTCCATATCCGGCTCAAAACTGTGCACGGCAGTAATTGGCTCACACAAGACTCTCAAGAAACTATACGCAACAATGTCAATCGGGTCCCCACCCTTCAAATTGCTGAACCAAACTGTGGTATATTTTACACACGCAGGCAGGATATTGCAAGGTCTCGGGTTGTACTGCCAGAGGTTCCGCAGATTGACATAGGTTAGCAACTGAATCCCAAGAAAGTGGTCGAAGCCGCTTCGCACACCATCTAGAGAGTAGATGAACCCGTCTTCCTTGTAGCCCCGTGTCTTAAGTGTGGAAATGCGGCCGTTGACTGCTACAGTGAACATGACATAACGATACTCGCCGCTGCCGTCACCTACGGGGAAGCCGATGGGCACATCCAGGCGCCTGTCTCCATTATAATCCATCGCGACAAGGGTTACGGGCCGCTTAAACGTCAGTTTATTTTGACCAAAGCACTGATTGAGGGACCGGCGGTGTAGTTCAACTCCTTTGTCATCAAAGACAACTAGACTTCTTCATTGTGCCTGTAACCCCCCTGGTTGGAACCCGGCATTGACCAGTATTGAGAAGGCCGTTCGGTTTCAGTAGCGGTAACCTCCCTGCTCCAGCCCTTACCCCGACGATTGGCGCTCATGACGATTATTTTGCTCGTGCGTACCAAGTCTCCCTTTCGTTATATGACGTAGATACATGAAAATGGTTTCAAACCCAACCTATGGCTACGTGATATCCTCGAATCGCCCGCAAGTGCCATGATGTGCCATAGCCTCCTCTTGAGAGCAATGAAACATAGCACGGAAATAGTATATGATTCATATGGGCAGACGACGTAGGTAAGAGAGTGACGGCGTTGGGCGATTGCTGAATATAGACCAAGGATGTAAGCGGCAATGCCGAACGCGAGCAAATTTGATTCGGGGGGAGGGCGAATATGAGGATAAAACTCACCAGCATAATGGTTGATGACCAGGATAAAGCCCTGCGGTTCTACACTGAGGTTCTGGGTTTCGTTAAGAAGGCTGACATACCTATAGGCAGGTTCAGGTGGATAACGGTGGTTTCTAAGGAAGGGCCCGACGACCTTGAACTGGCCCTTGAGCCTAATGAGAATCCGGCCGGCAGAGCATTTCAAAAGGCTCTCTTTGAGCAAGGCATCCCTGCAACGGCGTTCTGTTCTGATGACATAGAAGAAGAGTACGCCATGCTGAAACAGCAGGGTGTGGTGTTCACGATGAAGCCCACTAAGACTGCGGGCCCGGCCATTGCAGTGTTCAATGATACTTGCGGCAACCTGATACAGATTTACCAGGTTTGAAGCAGGGCTGGCCCGCCGGGAGAACCAGCCCATCGAAACCAGGGCTCAAAAACGGGATTCCTTGGTACGCAGAGGTACCACCCGGCAACTTTCTCGCCAATGACACCCCGGCTCCTCCCCAACGTTCGTTTGTAGAAACGCCCACTTCCCCAGGCAGACTCCACCATCCCTTCAATGACTACCTGGCTTCTCCCTGGTTTTCTTCCTGGGTGCCCGTCTATTTGCGACCCTCACAGGAAGGATCGAAACCACAGCTTCCTGCTCGGCCAGTTGGGCCAGGAGCGGGCTCATGTCTGCTATGTTGTCGAGGATGAAGTGGATCCCTACAAGCTCTTCGCCAACGTCGCGGCGGAGTTCTACTAAATCGATGCTGAAACCAGCGCCGGCTATAATGGTGCTCACATGCGCCAAAACGCCTACTTTGTCATAACAGACAAGATCCAGAGTAACCGTATCTTTCTTGGAGCCGAGCAACCGGCGTTCAAGCAATTCAAGCACGTACATAATCACCAGGCCGCAGCCTGTGGCCAGCACCGCCATGAAGACCATGCCCGCACCTGCCGCCAATCCTATTGCCGCAGACAACCACAAGCCTGCAGCAGTGGTAAGCCCGCGGACAACGTCCCTTCTGACGAATATGAGGCCGGCGCCGAGGAACCCTACTCCGCTGACGACCTGGGCGGCTACCCGCGACGGATCGACTGATATATTGGGGCCCACTGCGTCTACAAAACCGTACTGGCTGATTACCATAATTAGAGCGGCGCCAAGCCCCACCAGGGCATAAGTCCTCAGCCCTGCATCTTTATTGCGAGCCTCCCGTTCCAGGCCCAAGAGTGCCGTCAAAAAGCCCGACAGGAGTATTCGTCCAGCCAATTCCAACCACAGCCTGTTTTCGGGGGCCATAGGCAACACCTCTTTGGAAAGCATCATCATTAATAGTATATGGTATGCAGCGTATAGCCGTCTAAGGGCACGTGCCCGGTGTGTGGGTTTCCCGGGGATGAGCTACGAGATGCATTACTACTCGGAGAATTGCTTTGAAGATTCGTTAGCAGTCATGTTGAATCAAGTTGACGTTTCTCGGATTCCCAGCGCCGGCTGACGGTAGCCGGGTTCAGGCTGTTACCAGTACTTCCAGTATCTCCGGCTCATATGTTGAAAAGGATTCCTCCTGGTACACGGCACCGCATTCATATATATCCCGGGCCATTTGGCATAAAGGCTCGTTTGCGTGGGATTTGAAACGTGGGGGAATTTCTATCTGCCTACCTCTTAGGCGCGGGTGAGGGACAATGACCGGGGTAATACCGTTGGCCTTGTCGAACCATTCGAAGAGCTTCTCGCAGATTCTCAGGCCTCCCAGGTCCCAATCTGTCCAGATAAGTATCTTCATCTCTTTCAGCCGTCTTATTCTGGATAGCAGGCCATACAGAGCTGTTTTCGGCATCCCTTCTGTGCATATGACAGTCCAGCCCATACCGGAAACCTCTCCCTCAGCCAGAACATCAAGAACAGTACGGTTTTCTACGAGGCATAACAGCCGCGAGCCTGAATCAAAGTAAGCGACTTTCCGGATATCGCGGGTCGACAGGGCCGGGACGGTCCCCCACAGGGCATGGCCTTCAGGCTTGAGGTCTCCGTGGAAGGGAATCCAGTAAAGCAAGCGGGTGCCCTTGATGCCGAGTTCCTCCAGCGTGACACCTAATTCGGATTCAGCTACCTGCAAAATGTCAGCCCTTAAGTTTTCAAGGAATTTGACCGAATCCCGTTGAGTGGGGTTTAACCTGCCTGAGATCTCTTTGAACTCCAGGATTTGAGATTCCGGTTGCGAACCGACAAAACCGAAGAAATCGATGATCCTAACGTAATTTGGGCTCGAGGCCATTGAGAAGTAACTTATGTCCGAATCCTCGTCACGGTTCAGGGCCACAGGCCCTCCTCCACGAGCCAGTTCCGCCTGTCTTTCCAAAAAAGACGCTATGACCGGCCTTTGGCAGTTTCTGAGAAACGTTGAAATGTAAAGTTCCAATTCCCTGAAGGAATCCTCTGCAATGGGGCCAAACAACCGGTCGAGATGAGTGTTACCCTGAGGTGTTACAGACAGGTAAGATGCTTTGACGTTGCCCTGCCGGTCAAATCTCTCTTCTCTCTCAAGAGTTCCTCTTTCTACGAGCGAGTCTATAACCGGAAAGGTGTTAACAGAAGTCGAGGGTTCGGTTCTTGACAGCGCTTTGGCAAGCCGGCTTCTGAACGCAGCTTCGTTGAGCCGCTTTGTGCCCCTGATTCTGGTTTTGTTGAGTAACTCAAGGGCTTTGTCAACAGCAAAACCGGTTTCCCTGTATGCAGGTGTAGAGCTTACCGCAGACTTTTTGGTAATTCGTCTTACCGGACGTGCGCCGTGGCGGGTAGGGGCAAAGGTAGTAATTACGTCCAAAGCACCATGTTTCTCAACGGCCTGAAATGTCCTGTCTTCTACTTGCCGGATATTCCTTTCTTTTTCCGTCTCCATGCCAGGTTCTCGGCCACCTTCCATATCGGCTTTCATGACAGCTACACCACATCATCTTTCAGCCGGTTTCGGCCAGTCTTTCCTAATGTACATTCGAGTCTTCGAGCCACTTTTTCGAGTTCTCACAACGCCAATGCCGAACTGGCCCTGCTCAAGGTGAGTCTTGTTCAGCCTGTGAGATATGATGATATACTTTCGATCGATTTCCTCCCGAAGCAGAGCCAAAAGTTTCAGGACGTTGGCAGGGTCAAGGGACTGGTCAATTTCGTCGAACACATAAAATGGCCTTCTATGCGCCTTTACCATGGCCAGAGACAAAAGGGCTGCAATTACACTGGTTTCGCCGCCTGATCTGTTTCTTAGAAGGGGACGGGGTTCGACGTCATCATATACTGAGACGAATATCTGGAGTTCAAATTGAGTTCCATGTACAGGCTGGACCGACAGATACCCTTTCCAGCCGAACTTCTCCATGTACCTCTGGAACCTTACAGATATGCGCTGGAACGTTTCATACATGATTCTCTTGAAGTTGCCCTGAGCTAAGGCTTCCTTGGCTGAAGCGTCTTCGAATGCCGATCTTACCCTGGCTAGTTCAGCTTCTGCCCTGTCGAACTCACGCTTGGCAGAAGAGTAGTCTTCTTCCGCAGTTGGTATGACAGCGTCCTCAAGTGTTCTCACATACGGCGCAATCTCATTTTGCCTCATAATCCATCTCTGACGCTCACTCTCACCGGCCGGCTGTTTGCCCGAAAGAGCGCCGGATACGTACTCGAACAGATCTAGGTCGTAAGTGTCCGGGACAACGGCGGGGGCCGCAACCAAAGGCCCAGGCACAGCGATATCGGGGACCGCAGCCTGGACCGCATCTAAAGGTTCCGGCACCGGGTCAGGAACGACAACTGTCTCTACATGCAGGGCGAAAAGACGACAGTATCTTTCCAGCACTTGACCGGTGATGGCCTGAAGCCGCCCGATTTCGTCTCTTTTGTCAGTGAGTCTCTGGGTGAGGTCTTTAATTCTGGGCGCAAGGTCAGAAAGCCTGGTTCTATCGCCGTCCAGGCGAATTGATAACTCCTGAGATCTGGCCTGGGAATTGCGCAAGGTAATCTCAATGTTACGCTGGTGCTCGAGGGCATCTTCGGCAGCCTTCCGTGCCCGGTTCTCCAGGGTCCGGAGAGACGAGAGGTTCTCCTTGAGCTGTGGCAGTTCTTGGTATGTCTCAAGCTGCCTTATTCTGTCTAAACAGCTTAGGTATTCCCGGCGTGTAAGTGCAAGATCCACCTTGAGCTGTTCTGAGATCCGGCGAAGTGACTCAAGTTCTTTGCGTATTCGCGGAATCTCAGGTTCAAGTTCATGCAGCCGGGCTTCTGTTTCCGGTATTTTGGGCTCCAGATCCGCTATCTTCTGCGCAGCATTCACAGCCTGTCTTAGGTTCTCCTCAAGCCGGGCCCAATGAGCTTCAAGATGCCCACGCTGGTCTGACAGGCGAGACAGCTCGTTTCGGCTAACCTCCACTGATTCCCTTGACTTTTCAAGAGCGATCTCATAAGCCCCAGGGCCAACACAAAAAGTCTGGGGAGCAGAGTATTTCCTTCCGAACCTATCGTACCGGTATCCGTCAGGAGTATAAGCTATGAACCCTTGGGATGACAGGTGCGCGGCAGCCCGGTGGTCTTGGGCGAAGAGGACCGAGCTAAGTATGGTGTTCAGGATGCGCAAGAGTCTCTCAGAAAGCCCGGGAATGGGCTTCACCCGAGAAGCAAGCACAGACTGTGACGGAAACCGAAACGATGGCAACGGTTCTTCTTTCCCATGGTCTTGAGCAGGGAGATTGTCAAGGGAGCTGCGGAAGTCGGCCAAGGTGTACTCCTGGTAATCAACGAATATCCTGCCATCTTCAACCATCACTGCCCATCGCAGGTCTCCCAGAGCTCCTTCGATGGTTTTCCGGTCGTCAATAGAGATGCCTTCCGGTAAGGCAATAGCTTCGCACAAAATAGCAGAGGGTGAACCCAGGCCGGCGAATTCCCCGGCTGCTTTCAAAGCAGAAACAGGGGTCGCAGTGCCATTTTGCATGAGACCCTCCAGTTCCTCCTGGCAGAGTCGCAGTCTCTCCTTGGACAGAGTTTCCTGTTCACGGCATACCCCAAGATCTTCCTGAACCGTCTCTTTTAAGGAACTCATGTTTTCAGGGCTACCCAAGGACCCTATGATTTTGCGAGCCTGCGACAGCTCATGCTCCATGGTTGCCAGTTCCTTCCGGGTCAAAGCTGCTTCAGTCTGCAGGGATTCCAGGGTCTTCTCAAATGTTGAAGCCTTCCCTTGATGGGCCTCTGCGTCCTTTTCAAGGTTGCTGATCTTTTCTTGCAGGCCGGACGCTTCTTTCTCCAGTTCGTCTTTGGAAAGCCCTTCTGAGGCAATTCTCTCAATAGACATGATTTTTGCCTGCAGTTCGTCTGCTTGTTTGCGATAGGTACTTCTTTGGGTCAATGCTTTATCATGCTCGGCAGTTGCACACTGAAGACCCCTATTGGCTGTCTCAATCCCCTGCAACAGCGTGGATATCTCCAATGTGAGGCTCTCGATTTGCTTTTCAAGGCCAGATCCTTTTGCGGCCTCCTCATGGAGTGTCTGAGTAAGCCATTTCTCGTCATCAGCGGCTTTGGTGATGTCTTTGATGTGGCGCACCATGTCATCTTCCGCTATAGCTCTTTCCAGGGACGACAGTTCCTCTGAAAGGGCCTTGTACTGGCGGAATTTCTCTGCTTCGCCTAGTTTGCGCAAGAGCCCGTCATGAAGGGCATCGTGCTGTCTTTGCGCGTTTCGAAGTTCAGAGGCGACTCTGTTTTTGGCATCGAGAGTTTCTTGCCACTGCTTCTCCAGGTCTTCCAAACCCAGAAAGAGCTTCATAGTCTCATATCTTTGTCTGGGCCTCATCTGCACAAGTGCCGCACTTTCACCTTGCTGGATAAACATGAATCTGTCGTCTGGTTTGATGCTGTACGGAGGGCGTCCGAAAATACTCTGGTACTCTTCGTGGGTGCGATAGTTCTGCCTTTTTCCGTCAATGACGGTGTAGTATCTTGAGAAGGGCCTGGTGTTTTCGTATCCGAATTCAAGCCCCAGGGTTACCTCTTCGGGCCAGTCCGGGTTCCCGAACTCCCCTTTTCGGTTGAGTATCTTGAGTTCTGCTGAAGCCCGCCTGTTTACCTGGGTATCCCGCTCGTCAAGGTAACTTTGCTGCAGGTCGTCGGGGATATCTCCTACCAGGGCCTGCAACATCCTAGCGATGGTGCTCTTGCCCGAACCGTTGGGGCCGAACATGACTATCTCGCGAATCTCGGGCCCTCCCAGAATCACAGTGTGATTGCCAAAAGCTCTTACTCCGGCCAACTTGAGTTCCAGAGGTATCATGTAGAATCGCCGTCCTTTGCATCCCATGCTTCTTCTGAGTCTGCCATTTGAGGCAGGGCTTCGCTGTAGTTTTCCTGCACAAACTCCTTAAGCAAAGACTCAATGCCGGGCCCGGGTTCCAGGTTAAGGGCGAGGGCAATACACATTTTCCCTGCGGGCGTCATCCGGATCCTGTTTCTCCTCGAACCACTTCTCCTGATTATCCAACCTTTTTTCTCAAGAAGCGTTAAGGTCCTGCTCAAGAACTTCCCGGGGTCCTTTGACCGTTCCACCATGAGGGGCAAAAGGTCGGCCCGCGTCACGGTACCTGATGTTTCTTCAAGGTACCAGATATACACTGCAAGAGCTACCGCTGTATCTGTCACCGGGCCTGAACCTGCCTGATAGACCCCGGAAGCATCAACAAGGGCGACTACCCGGCCTCCCGAGAGTTTGAGCGTGAAAAACCGGTCAAGCCCTTGATTGAGGCAGTAAGATTCGAGTAGAGACAGGGCGTTTTTCCCCAGGCTCCTCTGAAGAGACTGCATAGTAGGTGGCTTACCTGCGGCAGTGCCTGTTAATACCTTGCATATTGCACGTTCTAATCTCGGATCCGGGTCCAAAGAATCGAAAAGAGTGGGCAATGCAGGCGTTTGCCGGTACGGGGCTTCCCTTGCGGTCTGAAAAAAGGCAGAAACCTCTGACGGCTCAAATTCACGGCCTTGAGAAGCTGTCACGACGTTCTGCAGGAACTTTGGCCCCAGGGACTGGATTCCCAGGGAAGTGGGCACGTAAGTGTAGGTTCTGCCAGGCCGGGTACCAAGGCTGATTTGGCCGGCCCGGACAGGCAGGCCGGAGCTTACCGCATAAGACTGTCTTTCATCGATCCAGAACATCCCCTTGAGCTCAGATATTGCCCTGTCCACTACTCTGGCAGCACTTCTTTCAGATGAGACAAACTGTTCAGTAACCGCCGCTTTTGGAACGGGCATTGAGTTGTCTTGGTTCCATTTGAGGATGAAAAGAAAGACTGTCAGGGCTGAATTGGATATGGGCGTTTCCTTTGCCGGGAGCTCTTTTGAGGCGACGCCCATGATGATATAGCGCCCGTCAGTGAGCATCCGGAAATGCCTTGCCAGGCTTGAGGATTCCATATAGGCGAAAAACCCAGTAAGGTCGCTGTCACCTATTATCCGCTCAACAGTCGCTCTGGTAACAGGCCTTCCAAGGCTGGTCCCGCAAAGAACAGCCCGGATTGCCAAATCATACCGGTCGTTGTGCATCAGGATTCTGCTCACTGTGACCTGCCTTTCATTCCGGAGTCGCGTCCTTCTCTAGAGTCGTATCCTTTTTCAAGGCTGCATCCTTCTCCAAAACCGCACCCGCGTCTTTTTCCAAAGCCACGTCTCTCTCAAAAACTATATCGCCTGCAAGGCCGAAACGGGCATCTTCATATGTTTCTCTTGTGTGCTCCCCCTGAGCGAGCCCTTTGGTGGCAATCTCGCCGGAAGCAGCGGCAGTCATAAGCATTTCGCCCCAGGAATCTCTCCTTCGCAGAAAGCTGGATTCCATGGTTTTGCCTTGCCTGCCCAGCGATGCGAGAACAAGATCGACATACGGAGCAAAATCTTCTTCAAATTCACCCTCGTACTCGTCAATATCGCCTATTTCCGTGGAGGTTTCTTCTGCTTCTTCAAATGTGGCATCCAGTCCGGCCACTTCGCGGCCTAGAAAATCCGCAACGAACTCTTCCAGTTGGGCCGAACTTGGGAAAGCAGGAAGATACAACGGCATAATGACGTCCCCGGCAAGGGCGGCTGCTTCAAGCATGTCATTTGACGACAGAGCCTCTCGAAGCCACTCGTAAAACCTGGCTTTGCTGATAAGGTTCATCTCGGCAAGGGCTTTGCCGGTAGTGTGAGAGAGCACCCCCGTCATGGCATCGAAGGAAAGTCCCAGGGCACTTGCTTTTGCCCGTTCTACCCTGTCGATGATAGGAAGTGTGAGTTCGAAGCCTTCTTTGCGCCTTTGGGCTATCTCGTTAACGAGAACGCCGTACTTGTCCAGAAGGGCCTTGATGTGATCGATGGCTATACCCTCCATAATGTAATCATACAGTCTTTGGGAAATGTCCTGGTAGCCCCTTTCAAGAAAACTCAGGGCACGATTGAGCGAGCCGACTTCATACCCTCTGGCCTCATACGCTTCGATGAGCTCCATTTCACGCTGGCTTTGAAAGAGGAACTGTTCAAGGGCAGTTTTCATGTGGAAGTGGTACCAGTCCTGTAGAACCCGGTGGATTGTTCCCAGAATCCGGCTTCCTTTACTGGTCACCTGTACAGTGATGTCCCTGCTGATGAGGCTGAGCCGGTGAGCGGTATTGAGAAAGCCCACAGGGTCTGCTTTAGGCTCGCAGCCCCATCTTTCCAGAAAGCGGTTATAGATGCCTAGGTGGCCTCCGACTCCGCCCCCGGTTCTGTATTCTTCTTCTTGAATGATGAGGAGCATCTTGAAGGCGTCAATCAGCTTGTCGGGATTTTGGCCGTTGTCGCTTACGGAATGGGCAAAACCGGCCAGGTCTGAAAGGTCTCTGGCTGCTTGGAGAAGCGCTTCAGGCGATTCCCCTGATAGAAAGTCGATTTTGGGCGGCGGTAAAGGCGATGCTTCGGGCCCGGGTGTGGTGAGATAGGGAATCGAATCCACTTGCTCCGCTGTCCCAACAGGCTCGTCTAGCCGGTCACCCGGGGTAACCTTAGCCTTCGAAGGTTTGATTTTTCCCGTCAACGGCATAGGTCTTGCACCTCTTAATCCGTGAGAAACTCTCAGAACATGAATGATAACGCGTTTGCCGCGACACATCGTGTTTCAGAAAGCAAATTGCTTCAACTGTTGCTTAGGTCTTTCCGATATCCCAAAGACATGCTCACATTGTGATGCATTAGAACCATTATGTCAATTATAGCAGGTTTTGGAGAATTGCCGAAGCGTTAAGGCAGCTGTACCCGCTGCGACTCGCTAGCGTCCGGCGCAGAAGAACCGGGGGACGGTATCGGCGGATAGCGCAAGGCCCCCGGATTACCCGAGAGTCAGGCAATTCCTCCCTGCGTTCTTGCTTGCATAGAGCAGGGTATCAGCTCTCTTAACAAGGCTTTCCAGGCTGTCATCGTTTTGAATTATAGTTGCTCCCGATGAGATTGTGACAGACAACTCCATCGTTTCAATGGACAAATGGGCGTTTTCCACCAATACCCGGAGTCGATTGCCTATCTCTCTAAGCTGCTCTGCGGTGACGTTGCGGACAATGACCATAAATTCGTCTCCTCCCCACCTGCCAACAGCGTCGAAAGGCCTCGAATTCTTCTTAAGTGTTTGAGCTATAAGGCGGAGCACTTCATCTCCTACGTCGTGCCCGTAAGTGTCATTGAACCCTTTTAGATAGTCAACATCGATGAAGAGAACGCCAACAGAGACAGCAACGCGCTTCCGTGCTTCAAGGCAGAAGTTGAGATCTTCTTCAAGGAAACCGCGATTTGCTACGCCGGTGAGGTTATCCAACATAGCTAGTTTCTCAAGTTCTCCTACTCTAGCTTCTACGATTTTGCGGCTGCTAATATCTGAAAAGAGCTGTATGCCTCCGATTGTTGCGCCCGAGTCATCTACC
>DUTL01000344.1 GCA_012842105.1 Candidatus Fermentithermobacillaceae bacterium
CGGTGACCCGGGGCAAGCACTTCCGGAACGTGAGAGAGTTCTTTTAAAGTAGCCACAATAACCCCTCCTATTCTCTGACGTCCAGATGCGTAACGAGCTTTTCAACCCGGCCATGTTCAAGAGCGTCTGTAAGATCTGAAAACACCTTGTTGATCTCCCGGGTTGTGGTGTCTCTTCCACCTAGACCAAAAATATAGTTACTCATAAGCGGCCGCCTGGCAGACTCATAGAAAGCCGCACGAATTTCGGTAAAGACCTGGCCGCCTACAGTGGAGAACGTCTCGGCTCTATCCATGACCGCAACTGCCTTTGCTGAAGACAAAGCGTCAACCAGTTCCCTGGCGGGGAAAGGCCTAAGCACCCGAGGCTTTAAGATCCCTACTTTTTCACCTTTAGCTCTCAACCTGTCAACAACAGCTTTTGTGGTGCCTGCAGCGGAATTGAGAACAACGATTACCCTTTCGGCATCGTCCATCTTATATGCCTCAAAAAGCCCGTACTTGCGGCCCGATATTTTCTCATACTCATCAGCAATATCAAGGATAACCTGCTTAGACCGCTCCATCGCCTTGGCTTCCTGAACTTTGGTCTCTGTGTAGTAATTCTGTACCTGCAGAGGGCCAACTGTAATCGGGTCTTCAAGGTTCAACAGGTAGTGCTGTGGCTTGTACTCGCCAATGAAATTCTTCACTCTTTCATCGGGCAGCAGGTCTAGGTTTTCAATTCCATGACTGGTAATGAAACCATCCTGGCAGACCATTACCGGCAGCAAGACATCAGGATGCTCTGCAATCCTTACAGCCTGAATCAGGTTGTCATAAGCTTCCTGAGCGCTCTCTGAGTAAATCTGAATCCATCCGGTGGTCAAAGTTCCCATAGTATCTGAATGATCGCAGTGTATGTTGATGGGCCCCGAAAGCGCCCTGTTAACCACAGGCATTACTATTGGCAATCTGTATCCTGACGCAATGTGGAGCATTTCCCACATTAGGGCAAGGCCCTGTGAAGACGTTGCCGTCATTGCCCTGGCGCCGGCAGCAGATGCGCCAATAGTGGCGGACATGGCCGAGTGTTCACTTTCAACAGTAACTAATTCGGTCTTAACCGCGCCATTTGAAACGAAACTTGAGAAGAACTGAACGATGTCGGTCTGAGGCGTAATAGGATAGGCGGCAACAACGTCAGGATCGATCTGACGCATGCCATGTGCCACGGCCTCGTTACCGGTCATCGCAACTCTTTTTTGCTCACCAGCCACTTTTATGCCTCCTTAAGTAGGAACATTTGCCCTGTCATGATTCTTTCACCATATGCAGGGCTTTTTCTTTTCGCGGGCATTCCCGGGCACAGATTCCACAGCCCTTGCAGTGGTCATAGTTTATGCCCATCATCTTGCCGTCTTCTATTGATATGGCATTATCGGGACAGAAAACCCAGCACATGAGGCAGTGAACGCATCCTTCTTTCGTCCAAATCGGCTTGAGGCTTCTCCAATCCCCTGTTTTGTACTTTATTGAATTACCCGCTTCAGCAATTATGCCGCCAATAGGGATTTCCTTGTACCCTTTCAAGTTGGTCATGCCAACTTCACCTCCTCAAAGGCGCGGCGCATAGCTTCGATGTTGCCCTCCACTATTTTGTCTCGTCCCCGGAACTTTTTCGAAAGGTCTTCTCTCATTCTCTCGAGAAAATAGTCGAAGGGAAGTACCTTAACCAGTTTGAGAAGTGCTCCCATCATCGGAGTATTAGGAATGTCGCGTCCTATACAGTCAACGGATATTCCACTTGCATTTAATGTAGCAACCCTAATATCGTTGGTTCCCAGTTTCTGTTTGGCCTCTTCCGGCGATAAAACAGTATTGATAATAATAATCCCATCAGACTTCAGGCCTTCAGTCACATTAACCGGGCCTATCAACGACGGATCTAAAACCATAACTACATCCGGGTTCTCAACGTTAGAATGAATCGTGATTGGGGCGTCTCCTATCCTGTTATAAGCCCTGATCGGCGCACCCATACGTTCGGGGCCATACTCTGGAAACCCCTGGACATATTTCCCGGCACCCATAGCGGATTCGGCAAGTAGAGTAGAAGCTGTCTTAGCTCCTTGTCCACCTCTGGCGTGCCAGCGAATCTCTAAAAGGTTTGTCACGGGCCCTGCCTCCTTCGAAAGGTCAATTCGTTATGAATTAGAGTCAAACAACTTATACGTGCTTATCGTGAATACGTTAACAAACTAACCCCACAGAGTCAAGAAGGCGCCGCGGGCGCAATCAACCCCGGTCGCATACACGGTATACCGGATCAGCCGGATCCCGGAGTGTTTTCCAAAACCTGCTAAAGCCCGCAGGTAAAGGGCATTGGCCGGACAATCCTCAAGTAGATAGGTATAGGATTCAGCAGAAGTTGATTAGGTCTGACAAGATGGAGCCGGCGAAGGGAATCGAACCCTTAACCTACGGTTTACGAAACCGTTGCTCTGCCGTTGAGCTACGC
>DUTL01000345.1 GCA_012842105.1 Candidatus Fermentithermobacillaceae bacterium
GAATCTCCCAGATAGCGCCTAATACATCAAAGGCCACACGGGAACCTTCCTTTTCGGCCTGGTCACAGAGCCACTCACATGCAGAAACAAAACCGAAATCGTCAAGTACCGGAGGGCGCAGGTTCCTGGCAAACTCTCTCAAGTCTCCAATAGTCTCCTCCAACAGTGAATCTATATCCGCAAAAAGCTCCTGGGCAGTGTCAGGCAGCTGGCTTAATGACAGGTTCTTCTCAAGAAGGTCAAGCCGCCGTCTAAGTGCCACCAAATACTGAATTGCACCGTCGTGAAGTTCTCTGGCTATCCTTGCTCTTTCTTCTTCCTGTGCCAAATCAGCCACTGAAAGGTATTCGCGCATCCTCTCTTCACGGTTCCTGGAAACATCCAACGCCTTTTCTCTCTTCTCAATTTCTTCCCAAAGCCGCTTTTCAGTGGAAGTGTCCCGGGCAATTCCCTGGTGGCTGAGAAACTCAAAGCCCTGATATGTGAGGGAAGCGCGTACGTCCAGTTTCACCATGTGGCCATCTTTCCGCTGTATGGCCCAGGAATATTCAATGTGTTTCCGCTGGTTACGCACTGCATTCTTCAAGGCGGAGACTGTGGTTGCCCATGACTCAGGAGTCACAAATTCCCCAAAATACCTGCCGCATAATTCCTCGGGCAAGTACCCAAGCATTTCAATGCTCTGGGAGTTTACATAAAGGAACCGGCCGCCTCTATCAAGCACAAAAACAAGATCGCCTGCGTTTTCCATTAGCATATGGTAACGTTCTTCTGACCGTTTGAGGTTTTCGATCAAAGTTTCCTTGGAAGCTATCATAGCCGCCTGGCTGGCAACAGCCATAACAAACTCAGGATCTGTTTGAAAAAACGGGATATCGTCTTGCCTTGCAAGTATCATGAAACCCGTTACCTCCTGCCCAAGGCTCATAGGGACTATGGCTGCAAAAGCATATTCAAGTTTCCCCAGTACTGAATCCCAGTGGCCTTTGGTTAGAATAACCGGCCGGTGCGGGTTAAGAGCCGATTCCATGAGACTGGAATCCGCATCTATGCGCAGGGTAATATCCGGCGATACCGGCAAATTGCCCCGGCCAACCGATGATGCTACATAGGCCGACCTTGAGGAAGGTTCATAAAGCAAGATTGCCACCGCATCAATAGGAAAGCTGTCCAGAATAAGCCGGGCTATTTTATCCAGGGCTTTATCCCGCGTAAGATTTCCACGGGTTATCCTCCCCATTTCAAGCAGAAGAAGGGTGCCCGCTTTCCATCCGGGCATATCACCCAATAGGTTTCACCTCGATATCTTCTCGTTTGATAATGCCGGTTTTTAGTCCTGCGACTACCGCTTGAGTTCGGGATGTAACCCCCAATTTGTCAAATACCGAGCTCAGGTGGGATTGAACCGTTCTGGGGCTGACACTCAACTCAAAAGCGATTTCTTTGTTGGAAAGCCCTCTGGCCGCAAGTTTGAGAATGAGAGTTTCCCTCTCTGTAAGCAACCTGTATTCAGGAATGTGGCCGGAAGGCTCAAGATCGTCATCCGGCAAATGATCCTCAATTTCAGAAATTCCAGCCGCTTTGCCTTGAGGCTCTAACGGGTAACTGGAACGCCTGGCTATTCTCGAAAAAACCTCCCTGGCAATATCAGGATGAAGAATACATTCTCCCAGTGCAGTAGCTCTGATAGCTTGAATCAGTTCTTCTGATCGAACGCTTTTCAGTATATACCCGGATGCTCCGTTTTCAATGAGGCGTGAAACATAAGCGAAATCATCGTAGGCTGTTAGGGCAAGGATAAATGTGTCCGGAAAATTGTCTTTGATCTCTCTCGTAGCTTCTATGCCATTCATACGGGGCATTGATACATCCATGGCAATTACATCAGGGGAAAGCTTCTTAGCCATCTCGATGGCTTCAAACCCGTCAGAAGCTTCCCCCACCACTTCAATATCAGGTTCCCCTTCCAGCAGCCGTCTCGTGCCCTCTCGCACAAGCGCGTGGTCATCACATAGAAGAACCTTTATCTTGCCCTTAATTTGCTCCCTGGAGGGCATTTTTCACCGCCTCAATAATTCCATCACTTGTGAAGGTTGCCCCCGAAACCGCATCAACGTCTAAACTTTGCTTTTCAACTATGGCCTTGGGAATTCCCGAAATTGCAGGATCGGCAATTCCGTCGCTCTCGCTGTGATCAAGCACCTTAATTTCTGTGATTTTACCGCCCTGTACTTCTACAGACACCTGTATGGGCCCGAATAACCCCTC
>DUTL01000346.1 GCA_012842105.1 Candidatus Fermentithermobacillaceae bacterium
AGCCGAGGAATTGCTGGAAGAATACGGGCTTACTTCCCGGCATTTTTGCCATACTGCCAGGGAAATTGTGAGCAGATAATGCTAAATTGCAGATCGAGCTCGTTTTCCAATTTTTTCGGGAACAGGATTAGGTCAAACTGTGTCGAATAATATGAGAGTGTAGCGGGTTTTCGCTTTTGATAGGCTATGGTTACATAGTTCGGCAGGTGACATCTTCATTGATCAATCTCAGAAATGTTTCAAAAGTCTTTAACAGCAAAGTAAAGGCTCTTGATGCAGTATCTTTGAAAATAGATAAAGGCGATTTTGTATTTATTGTTGGCGCAAGCGGCGCGGGCAAGTCGACCCTGATAAAATTGATGTATAAGGACGAGACGCCTTCAAATGGCCAGGTAATGGTTTTAGGCAAGGACCTCTCAAAGCTGCGCCGGCGTGAAATCCCATACCTGAGGCGTAGAATCGGTGTGGTTTTTCAGGATTTCAAGCTCTTGGAGGATAAGAACGCCTGGGAAAACGTATCTTTTGCCCTTGAAGTCACAGGGACCCCCAGACGCGAAATGCAGAGAAGGGTTAATCAGGGATTGGCCTTAGTTGGGCTACAGGATAGAAAAGAGGCGTTTCCCGGTGAACTTTCAGGCGGAGAGCAACAGAGGGTTGCCATCGCCCGGGCGCTTGTAAGGAATCCTGATATCCTTCTTGCGGACGAGCCTTCAGGAAACCTTGATCCCAAAACATCCCTGGAGATTTTCAGTTTGCTAGAGCGCGCCAACATGTTCGGAACAACGGTGGTTGTGGCCACCCATGCTCAGGATGCGGTGAACCTTTTGAGAAAGAGGGTTGTTGAACTCAAGGACGGGACTATTGTCCGGGATGAGAGAAGAGGGGCGTATAATTATTGAGACTCGCAGCGTACATGTTTTCTCAAGCATTCCGCAGCCTGTGGCGGAATAAACTGTCGTCATTTCTTTCATCGGTTACAACGGGTTTTGCCCTTTTTCTGCTTGGAATCAGCTTTTTGATTAGCATTAACCTGGGTTACATGTATCGAATGGCCGAAACCCAAATGGAGATTCAAGCTTACATAGACAAGGATGCAACATATGCACAAGTGGCAGCCGTTGTGAGCGAGATCCGGGAGGTAGCGGGTGTCAGTGAAGTAAGATACGTCAGCAAGCAGGATGCCTTGGAAGAACTCAAAGAGATGTTTCAAGACAAGGCGTCTGTGCTCGACTCACTGGAAGAAGAGAACCCTCTTCCTGCGAGTGTCAGGATAAAGACTACACATGCTGAAGATATACCCGGTGTTGTAGAAACTCTTAAGAACCTGGCGATTGTAGACGATGTAATTTATCAGGAAGAAGTCTCAAGGCGGCTCGTATCAATAGGCAGAGCCGTGCAGTACCTGTCTCTGGGCGGCATGTTGGTTGTAGGGGTTGTATCTGTAATGGTAATAGCTAACTCAATAAGGCTTGCAATTGACGCACGGAGGCAGGAAATAGGAATAATGAAACTTGTGGGGGCCACTGACGGATTTGTTTTGACGCCCTTCCTTCTTGAAGGAATTTTCCTGGGGTTTCTGGGCAGCGTCATAGGCACCGGGTTTGCGGTGGGGGTTTACAACTGGGTATTCGGGAAAATTGCAGAGTTCATCCCTTTCATGCCCATATTCGATCTTGATTTGACGTCGGCTATGGACATGTTTGGAATAATGGCTTTGACAGGCATCATGGTGGGTATCGCAGGCTCGGCTTTTTCTGTAAGGCGTCATCTTAAAGTTTGATGTTTTTCGGAGGTACATAAACAATGAGGAGAGGAAGAACCGCTTATTTCTGCTTGTTTGCCTTGGTTCTGGCATTGGCATGGCACACGGCATTTGGTTCAGGGTTTTCCGTTGCCCGGGCCGGTATCCTGGATGAGAAGTTTTCCGAACTTGAGCAAATGCAGAAGGAAATTGATGAATTTAGAAAGCAAATCGACTTAAAACGGCGTTCAGAGAGTTCTGTATCAAAAGAGCTTGAAAGGCTCGAATTGGAACTGGACCTGTCCCAGAAAGAACTCGACTATCTGATGGCCAGAATTCAGTATCTTAGCGACAGAATAGCAGAAACTCAAAAGGAAATAGCTGAAGTAGAAAAGAAGACAGAAGATAAAAAGCAGCTTTTCAGCGATAGGCTGGTTTGCATGTACAAAGCCGGGACAACCTCTTACCTTGAAATTCTTCTGAATTCAGACAGCGTTTCCGAGTTTATGGCCCGGCTCTATTACCTTCGTGAGATTGCCCAGGATGATGCACGCCTTATTGAAGAGTACAAAGTCTTGAGGCAGGAACTTGCTGAGAAAAAAGAGCTCCTTGAGAAGGATGTAAACGATCTTACATGGGCCAGGGCTCAGCAAGAGCAAAAGAGAGCCACGGTTGCTTCCCGCAGCGAGGACAGAGAACGGTATTTGGCCGAGTTGCAGCAGGATCGCAAGAAACTTGAAGAGGCCCTTGACCAAATAGAGCGGGAATCCAAGGCTTTGGAACAAGTAATCAGAGATCTGCAGGCCCAGGGCCACCAGCGTGAGAAAAAAGAAGGGCTCTCAATGATACGCCCTGCAGACGGTGGATGGGTCAGTTCTGAATACGGGAACAGGTGGCACCCACTACTAGGCCGTTACAAATGGCACGGTGGCATTGATCTAGCAGTTAACAGCGGCAACCCGATTAAGGCGGCAGAGGATGGGACTGTTATTTTGGCGGCCAGAGATGCAGGCTACGGGCTGTACGTTATTTTGGACCACGGAGGCGGTATCTCCACCCTCTACGCTCATGCTTCAAAGCTTCTTGTGAGCAAGGGCGATGTGGTAACCAGGGGGCAGACTATTGCGCTTGTTGGGAGTACAGGAGTGTCTACAGGCCCGCACCTTCACTTTGAAGTACGCGTTAACGGGGCTACCGATGATCCCAGGAAATGGGTCAGTTTCTGAGATATAGCCACGTATCTGTTTCCAGGCTGCTTGCTGGCAGAAATTGCCACGCTGAGCAGCCTGGCTTGCTTTTTGGAGCACCATGGCCAAGGCGCGCGCCACCCCCTGGCAAACCCAGGGGGAGTTTCTCGGCCCGGCCGGATGTAGAGTGAATCATCCAGTTGTGCTAGACTGAATATAACTTAGGCAGATCCGGCAGTTTCAGAGCAGTCTGTTATTTTTCTTCTACATCATTTATTGTGGAAGCAAGAAAGACGGTGACTTCAATGGACATGATACCTAGATCCAAGGCAATAAGATCATGCATCATTACTGCCCTTGTTGCGGTTTTGGTGACCGCCGGCTTAGGTGCTTACGCTACTGCGAAGTTCACTCCTGTTGGCAAGGTCTTTGGTATAATCAACCTGTTGGAAAGAACTTACTACCAAGATTTCGACCAGGCAGAGGTTTTGGAAGGCGCCGCACGGGGTGTTGTGGCGGCCCTAGGCGATCCATACTCTGTATACATGACCCAAAAGGAATGGAATGAGTTCTACATCCGCACAAGCGGCGAATATTCAGGTATCGGAGTAACCATAGACGCGAGGGACGGCAGGGTGTGTGTTGTATCTCCTATGAAAGGCACGCCTGCGGAAAAGGCCGGCCTCAGGGCTAATGACTTCATAATAAAGGTTGATGGCAAGCCTGTGACCAGCAGTGACGAAGCAGCCTCCCTGATTAGAGGCCCGGCCGGAACTGAAGTGGTACTCACCATATACCGGGATGGAGACGCATTTGATGTGGCTGTTGTGAGGCAAGACATAACCATACCGGCAGTGGACTACTCAATGAAAGAAGACGGAATAGGTTACATCGAGTTAATAACTTTTAACGAACATTCCGGCGCTGACATGGCAAAAGCAGTGCAGGATCTGGAACTTCAAGGCGCAAAGGCAATTATCCTGGATTTGCGTTATAACGGCGGGGGATTGCTTGATAAGTGCATTGATATCGCCGGCTTGTTCCTTCCAGAGGGCAAAGTGGTCACTGTGAAAGGGAGATCGTTTGAAGAAAGAAGTTACGGTTCTCAGGGAAAAGGGTTGGACGAACCCCTATTTGTTCTGGTCAACCAGGGAACGGCAAGCGCTTCTGAAATCCTGGCAGGAGCCATACAGGACTACGGAGCGGGAACGTTAATAGGCACTACCACTTTTGGTAAAGGCCTGGTGCAAAATTCTTTCAAGCTTAAAGACGGTTCTGTTGTAAAAGTGACCATAGCCGAGTATTTTACCCCTAATGGCCGCTCAATTGATGGCAAGGGGCTTGAGCCGGACATAATTATAGAAGGTGATAATGAGCAACTTGCAAAAGCACTTGAACTGGCCCGGGCTGAAATACAAGACACGATGTAGCTCTGGCATCTATCAGTCATACGAAAGGGGCAATGAGGGTGGGCCCTTTATTGGAACTTGTGAAGTCGATCTTGCGTTCATATCCGGGGATATTCTCTAATACGGCCGTAGACGCACTCTATCTGGTGGTCCTGGGTTTGGTCGCGAGCCAATATGCAAGGATCCAGCGCACTGAGGAAAAGCTTTACGGAACGGCGGCCAACAAAGCATTGTACCAGACACTGGCCGCAGTAGGCTTAGGGTTGCTCGGAGGGCTGCTTGCCAGTTTGCTGTTGGTGCTAATCGGGGTATCGGTAACTGACAGCGGCATTGCCTATTTGATGCCTCTGGCGGTACTGCTGTACCTGTTCAGCCCGAGGCTTCTTTGCTATTCTTATGCAGGCGGGTTGGCCGGCCTAAGCTACTTGCTGTTTGGGTGGCCAAAGGTGAATGTTCCTGCCCTCATGGCGCTTGTAGCTTGCCTCCATGCTGCAGAAGCTTTTCTAATAAGGCTCTCAGGGCATACATGTTCCACCCCTGTATATGTTTCCCATGAGAACGGAGATGTAGTTGGCGGTTTTGCCTTGCAGCGGTTTTGGCCTATCCCCATAATCGTACTCTTCCTCATAAAACTGCCTGACCTGTCACACATAGCGGATTTGATCCATCTTCCTGATTGGTGGCCTCTAATCAGGGCGCCTGAAATTGCGGGCCCAGGCAAACCTGTGTTTGCCATGATGCCTGTAATTGCCGCACTCGGTTACGGAGATATTGCCATAGCCAGGAATCCCAGAGACAAGGCGAAGAGCACCTCAAATAATCTAATGTTGTTCAGCGTTTTGCTTCTCATGCTTTCCATTGCTGCTTCAAGATGGCACCTGTTCGCATGGGTGGCGACGCTGTTTTCTCCCATTGGCCACGAAATCGTCATCAGAGCCGGGCTTCATGAGGAATTTGGGAAGGAACCTATGTACACACCTGCTGAAAAAGGAGTCTTGCTGCTTGACGTAGTGGCGGGCAGCCCTGCCAAAAACGCCGGGCTTAAGAGTGGCAATGTAATCTGCCTGGTCAATGACGTTGAAGTTGGCAATAGGGACTGCCTCGAATCTACCATCGCCAATGCACCCGGGCCTTTGACCTTGTGGGTCCTGGAGTCCGTTGAAAGCAGCCGGCTGCACAGAGTCGAAGTCGAAAGGCAATCCAATGAGGGCATGGGCCTTATCCCAGTGCCTCAACCAGGCGACCAACCTATGGCAAGTTCTTACACAGAAGGTATTTTGCTCAGATTCTTAAGGAACGTGGCCAAGGGCAAGAAATCTGACAAGTAGCAGGCCACCCCGGCTTTTTATTCCATGGCTAAATCATATATAGAACATTTGATTGCATTGGCTCGTGAAGTTATAATGATTTGGCGGGGGAATGGAAATGCCGGAATTTCATCTAGTA
>DUTL01000029.1 GCA_012842105.1 Candidatus Fermentithermobacillaceae bacterium
CAAGTGGAGGGTGAACTGTCCCGGGTAAGATCAGATATTGAGAGCATGAAAGGCAGGCAGAACCTGTTGGATAAGTCTTCTGCCATGTCGTTTTTGACTATGGCCATGGTGGAACAAGGCGCTCGCAAGCCTACCCCGTCACCATGGAGCGAAATATGGAAGACGTTTCTCAGGGCCTGGCGGGATCTGTTCATGTTTGCTGCGAAGATAGCCCCGGTAGCTATTGTTTTGGGAGTAGGGTATTTTATGGTAAGGCGGGCCATTCGTAAACAGCCTTGAACGACGGTTGGCCGGCGGCCGGTCGTGCAGTGGGCGCCGGCCGGTATTGTTCATTCATTGTGCACCCGCTTCCCGCGAGACCTGTACGGAATTCATACAGCCTCTCGGTAAACCGGTATGAAAAAAAGACAGCCTTTTGAAAAGCAGTAGTTTTTTCATACAGCAGCTTGAAATTCATACAGCTTCCCGCGAGACCTGTACGGAATTCATACAGCCTCTCGGAAAACCGGTATGAAAAAAAGACAGATTGGGTTGTTTGGCACACGTGGTGTAATAATCACAAGGCATATTGCAGCAGGTTATCATTACTGCTGTAACGTTCACATGACAACAATAACGGCAGGGCTCAAATTGCCAAGCTGTCCCCATAGCAATATACTGGTGTAAATACTACTAAGGGGTGACAGTGAAATGGCTGGCAAACGACTTCTGCTGGTAGATGCTAATTCTCTGGCCAACCGAGCTTTTTACGCACTTCCCCCGCTTTCTACAAGCAAAGGTGTTCCCACAGGCGCTATTTACGGATTTCTTACAATGCTTTTTCGACTGATTGAGGAAAGACAACCTGAATATGTTATTTGCGCTTTTGATCATCCATCGCCGACATTCAGGCATGTTGAATTCGAAGATTACAAAGGCACCCGAAAGCCCAGCCCGGAAGAATTCAAGGTGCAAATGCCAATGCTTAAAGAGGCGCTTTCTGCTCTCGGCCTGGCTTTCGTGGAGCTTCCAGGCTTTGAGGCTGATGACATTATAGGTACTTTGGCATGCAAGTACAGCGAGGAAGGTTTCACGGTAAGCATTCTTTCAGGTGACCGGGATTGCCTGCAACTGGTAGGTGAGGGGCGTGAAGCGATCCTTTTTGTAAGGGGAATTACCCAGACCAGGCAATACGATCGAGAAGCCGTCAAGAAAGATATGGGGATTTGGCCTGAGCAGATTCCTGATTTCAAGGGGCTTGCAGGTGACCAGTCTGACAATATTCCCGGTGTAAAGGGGATAGGCGTTAAGACGGCAAGGAAACTGCTCAACGAATACCGCGACATAGAGCAGATTTTCAACAATATCGACGAAGTCTCCCCGTCGCGAACCCAGAAACTGCTGAAAGATCAAAAGCAACTGGCTTTGCTATCTAAGCGGCTTGCAATGATCATTTGTGAAGCTCCCTGCCATGTTGATTTTGACGATGCAAAGTGGGATGGGCCTGACGTTGAAAAGGCCAGGGACTACTTTAACAACATGGAATTTCACAGCTTGTTAGGAAGGCTTGACAGGTTTGAGAAAGGAAGCGCCCCTGCACAAGTTCGGGCTGCAGGCAGCCCTTTGGATGCGTATGAGGCCGTTGATTCAGAAGAAAAACTCAAGGCTCTTGCAGGCCGGATAATTGATTCAGAGTGTGTGTCGGTATATACAGGCATGAGCGACATTGACACTCAGGTAACAAGAGGTTTTTTGTGGCCAGACACCCTGGGGATTTCTGCAGGGGATCGCCCTTATTTAATTGACTTCGGTTGCCAGGGCCTTATGGATCCTGACTCTTACCAGGATATTATGTGGAAACACCTTGGCCCTGTGCTGCGGAACCCAGAGGTGAAGAAGCTAGGCTTTGATCTGAAATGGCTTTACACCCTGGGTTTTCATAAGGGTATCATGCCTTCAGGTTTTGGGTTTGATGCCATGGTTGCAGCGTATTTGCTTGACCCTACCAGAACAACTTACAGGCTCGATGTTTTGGTTAACAACTACCTGGGCGAGGACATGCCTCAGAGCATTGAGAATCTGCCCAAGGCGCAAAGGGCCGGTGAAGAAGCAAGAAAGGCGCACATGGCGCACCTGGCACACGGGTCCCATTTTGCACTCAAACTGGCGGGTAGAATGAAATCTGACCTCGAGGAACATGGCCTGTTGAAACTGGCCGAAGAAGTGGAGTTCCCCGTGATTGAAGTGCTGGCCTCTATGGAGGCCCTTGGAACACGGGTGGATCTCAAAAAGGGCCAGGCCCTCAGGGACGAATTTGCCCAGAGATTGGCTGAACTGGAGCGGGAAGCATATGAAATTGCCGGGGAAGAGTTCAACCTTGGTTCCCCCAAGCAACTTAGCCGCATACTGTTTGAGAAACTCAATCTTACACCGGTAAAGAAGACCAAGACCGGGTATTCCACTGATGCTGAGGTGCTTGAGGCTTTGAGCGTAGTTCACCCGCTTCCGGATAAGATTCTCGAGCACCGCCATTATTCGAAACTCAAGTCCACTTACCTTGACATACTGGAAAGCGTGGTTAATCCTGTTACAGGCCGTATTCATTCAACTTTTCACCAGACGGTCACTGCAACGGGCAGGCTCTCAAGCGCCGAACCGAACTTGCAGAACATACCTGTACGAAGTGAATCGGGAAAAGCCATCAGGGAGATATTCGTACCCGCACCCGGCCACCTGTTCCTGGCATCTGATTACTCTCAGATTGAACTCCGGGTAATGGCGCATATGTCAGGTGATGGTTCTATGATAGAGGCGTTCAAGCGCGATCAAGATATTCACAAAACAACTGCTTCAGAGATGTTTGGCGTTCCAATGGATCAAGTTACGCCTGAGCTTAGAAGCAAAGCCAAGGCGGTCAACTTTGGAGTGATTTACGGCATATCAGAGTTCGGGTTGGCTAGAAATACAGGTGTTTCAAGAGATGAAGCCCGGGAATTCATCGAGGCTTACTTCCACAGGTACCCGTTGGTTAAGGACTACATGGATAACATGATTGCCCAGGCCAGAAGAACCGGTTACGTAACAACCATCCTGGGCAGGAGGAGGCCAATACCTGATATTAACTCAAGGAACAGGGCCAGACGCGGGTTTGCCGAAAGGACGGCGATTAACACTCCGATTCAGGGGAGCGCTGCCGACCTTATCAAACTCGCCATGGTTCGTATCTACAGAAGGATGACGAAAGAAGGCCTTACCTCCAGAATGATCCTTCAGGTGCACGACGAGCTCATATTTGAAATAAGCCCGGAGGAGAAGGATTACATGATAAAGGCTGTAAGGGAAGAGATGGAAGGGGTTATGGAACTCAAAGTGCCCTTGAAGGTTGACATTGACGTGGGAGCCAGTTGGGCTGATGTGTAGAGATGACATGTGGCCTCACCTGCATATTATAGGGCTTACCGGGGGCATAGCCACAGGCAAGAGCACGGTCTCCCGCTTTCTGAGCCAGCTTGGTGCATATGTCATTGATGCAGACGAGGTAGCACATCAGGTCACTTTGCCTGGCTCCACAGGCTTCTTGAAACTGGTTGAGGAGTTTGGGGATGAAATAGTCACTCCTGAGGGGGCTCTTGACCGCAAAAAGCTGGGGAGAATCGTCTTCGGCGACAGGAAAGCTCTTGCTGCTGTCAACGCTGTTGTGCATCCTCTTGTCATAGGGAAAATCCACAATATGCTGGAAACCTTGGACCGGGATTTGGGTGCCCGGGACCATTGCGTGTGTGTGGTGCTGGACGTACCACTTTTGTTTGAAGCAGGCATGGACAAAATCTGTGATGAAGTATGGGTCGTGGCAGTTGATTTGGAAATTCAGATCAAGAGGCTTAGAGAACGGGACGG
>DUTL01000355.1 GCA_012842105.1 Candidatus Fermentithermobacillaceae bacterium
GCCCAAGCCTATTATTGCAAATTGCTTCAGCATATTATCACACACCTTTAGCCCACTAAAACCTTTTCCTCCGGATATCTAATGCCGGCCTTACCTTTGAGCCTGGCTGTGGCGCTTTCGCGGCAGGACAGTAAGGCCGGCATTAGATATCCGGAGGAAAAGGTTTTAGTGGGCTAAAGGTGTGTGATAATATGCTGAAGCAATTTGCAATAATAGGCTTGGGCAGATTCGGATCAAGCCTTGCAATGACTCTTACGAAATTAGGTGCTGAAGTTTTGGCAGTTGATCTGGATGCAGAGAAGGTTCGCCAAATAGCCCCTGTGGTAACTGAAGCCGTAGAGGCTGATGCCACAAGTGAATCAGTGCTCAATGAGTTGGGTGTAAAGAATTTCGACGTGGTCGTGGTGGCTATCAGTGGTTTTGAGGCTAGCCTTCTTGTCACACTTTATCTCAAGCAGCTCGGTGTCAGGCAAGTTGTAGTTAAGGCGGCCAGCGATGTTCATGGCAAAATTCTCAAAAGTGTCGGAGCAGATACAGTTGTATTTCCGGAAAAAGACATGGGCCGGCGTTTAGCATATTCACTGGTTTCAGGCAGTGTTATTGACTATATTGAATTATCTGAAGATTATGGCGTGATAGAAATCGGAGTTCAGGGTACCCTTGTAGGACAAACTCTCAGAAGGTTGGATCTTCGCAATAAGATGGGGTTTAATATAGTTGCAATTAAGAGAAACAATCATATAGATATGCACGTTAATCCTGATGAACCGTTGCGTGAGCAAGATATCATGATCGCTATCGGCCCCAATGACGGAATACACCGCCTGAATGAAATTCTGGAAAGAAGGTAGAGTGTGTACTCTAATGTACCATGGCGTCTCGTAAAAAGCCTTTCACGAAAAAAGGAAAGGGAAAAAACCAATTTGACTGTGGCTGAGGGCCCGTCTGTTGTCATTAATGCTTTAGAGTCAGGAATAAAGATAAACGCTGTTATTGTTACTGAGGAATTTGCAGGTACTGATAGAGGCCGGAAATTACACCGGGCTATGACACAGCATCCAAGCCCTGGCAAATACTTTGTCGTATCCAGCGAACTTTACAACAGGATGTCTAGCACCAAGAGTCCTCAAGGCGCATTATGCCTTCTAAACTTTCCCTTTTGTTTTTTAAGCGGTGAGCCTCAAGATACGTGGAAACATTCTTTGGATATTGTTGGTGTCGATGTTCAGGATCCAGGCAACGTGGGAACCATTATTCGCAATGGAGCCTGTGTAGGGGCAAGCAACATAATAATGTGCGGGCAGAGTGCAGATCCATTTTCGCCTAAAGTGATAAGAGCTTCGGTTGGAATGATTTTCAAGGTTAGAACCATGTTTCAGGAAGATTCTATGAGTGTGTTGCAAAATCTTCATGAGTCAGGCACAATGCTGTACAAAACCGTTCCTAGGAAAGGTATTATGCCATGGGAAGCCAACTTTCGCTCTCCAAGTGCTTTAGTATTGGGTAATGAAGGACAGGGACTGGGCCCGGATGTTCTTGAACTACCTGGAACTTGTATTACAATTCCAATGCCAGGAGCGGCTGAATCTCTAAATGTGGCAATGGCATGCAGTGCATTGCTCTATGAAACTGTAAGACAAAGAATAATGGCAGGCGATATTTGAGGTCCAGTGCACTCATGGTATAATAAGCGAAAGAGTGAGGGAAAGCGGGGGGTTGACCACGGATATCAAAGATGTGTTTTGGTCAATCTTTGAGATGACCGGATCGATAACGGCTTACCTGCTTTACCGTTATTATTCGGACATCGATACAACAACGCGAGAACCTGAGGTCCGGTAATCAAGTTATGGGCCTAATATTGTACGGCAATGAAGGAGAACGTGGATCAGTAATTTGGACAGAGAGGGGAAACTTTAGCTGAGAACCGGTGACTCCGGAGCGAATTCGA
>DUTL01000030.1 GCA_012842105.1 Candidatus Fermentithermobacillaceae bacterium
ATCCTTTGCCGGTCAATGATGAAGCGCTCCTTGCCTGGCTTGTAGAAGCTATGCTGCATGCAAAGTCTGCACCTGCGTTACCCCTGCTCAGCGTTGTCAACTCGCCGGGCTTGTTCCCGTTCCTGATAGAGCCGGGCAGTGTCACTGATTACGTGATAAGGAAGAACCCAAGGCTCACCGTGTTTCGGCAAGGGGTAAGCGAGGTTATGGTGGGGCTGCGGCAAACTTCATCTCGTGGCCAGTAAGAACAAGGCGGGCAAAGGTCAAATGGCACTTGCGTGGATCAGATGCAGAAGGTAATATGAAACCGTGGGAATATCCCACGGAAGAGGGTGGCATACTATGGTCATTATGACGGAAGGAAAACCCGTTGCAATCAGAGTGGACGCCCGAGGTCGAATTAGCTTGCCTGGGGCATTTCGGAAGGCTTTGGGCCTTAATCCGGGGGATACTTTGTTTGCCCGCAGGGTTGGGGAACGCGTAGAGCTTATCAAGAGTGACAACCCTTTTGATAGTCTTGCGCGCTATGCGGTAAAGGAGTTTAAGGAAGGCAAAACCGTTACTCTTGAAGAGTGGGCCGAGCGCGAAGGGGTTTTCCCGGTCGAAAAATGAGTTCAAGGTACACTATCCGCTTGACGCGGAATGCCGACAAAGACTTGACCCGCCTTCGAAATCTGCGGGCACAGGCAGCAGACGCGTTGCTGCAATTACAGGAAAACCCGCAAGCGGGACACACCCTTGTGGGTTCATTGTCCGGAGTCCGGTCTCTTGCGTTCGCTTTGCAGGGGAGAGCCTACCGGGCTGCCTACGTGGTGCTGGAAGAAGAGCAGACTTGTCTGTTGTTTCTTGTGGGCCCGCGTGAGAATTTCTATGACAAGGCGAAGCGCCGGTATAAAGCGTTGCAAAGACAGGCATAGCTGTAAGGCACCCGATGAACGCTCTCAATAGCACTTACTGCAGTTTCTCTGATGGGCTTTACCAATCATCCCTGTACGTTCCTCGCAATGCACCGCCGAATGCCTCGGTGAAAGAAGAGGGGATAGGCGTTAGCACAACTTCTTTGTCTCTCAACCTGACCATGAATTCAGCTCCTGGTTCAAGATCCAGCGTTCTGATGATGTGTGCGGGCATGACGACCCGCTTGCTTGATAGCTTGATTCTACCCTGATACATGACCTTCACCCCCTAAAAGCTTCCAGCACTTGTGTATCCGTAGTGTCAGCATATCGAATGTAATACAATGTCAATCGGCACTTATTGTATGTAAATCATCTACGCACCACTGCACTCGGCCGGATGGCTCCATACCTTAGTAGATTCCATAGCCGATTCTCCTTCGAAACGCCCCGGTCTTATTGACAAGTGCGTCTTCTGTCCGAAAAGTGAGAGGATATCACGTCACAATGGAGTATAATTCCTGTGAGTACTCGTAACATTCGGCCAGTCTATTTGCTGGAGGGACTAGTTCGTTTCGGGGTGCGGTAAGTCATGTCAATTAGATTATCAGATTCCGAAATCACAGAGTTAATCACAGAACAGAAATTCCTGGATGGCAATCTTAACTCGATATTGAACTTGCGACCTAAACGTGGACATTATGAATGCAATATCCCAGCCAAAGGAGTTTCTCGAGCCGATTTTATGATAATTATTAGAAAAAGCCAGGTGAATCCTCTGGATTTCTCGGTGGTTCTCGCTTATCAAGTACCTGGGTCAAACCGATTATTCAGATTGCGGCGTTACAATGGTAATAGTCATGAGCATACTAATAGGATAGAGAAAAACTCATTTACCGATTTCCACATACATAAGGCTACCGCCAGGTATCAAGAAAAGGGTGGAGTTGAAGATGGATATGCTGAACCTACTGGTCGATATGCAGAGTTGGATGGAGCAATTCGGTGTATGCTAGAGGACTGCGGATTTGACACACGTACTGCCTGGCAGCCGCAGTTGTTCGAGGTGACTTGAGATGAAAGCACATTCAATTGAACGGGAGTTTCAGAAGAGAGTCTGTTCTCAAATTAGTCTTCAGAGTGAGGGCGTCAATCGATACAGGATTCGCACTCCGTTTATGTTCGATGATGGAGACCACCTAGTTGCCGTTCTTAAGAAACGCGGGGACAAATGGGTTTTGACAGACGAAGGTCATACCTACATGCACTTGACTTATGAAATTGATGAAAGGGATCTCTTGCGAGGAACAAGACAGAAAATAATTTCCAACACTCTATCAGCCTTCGGAGTAGAGGATTTGGATGGAGAATTGCTCATGCCAATCGAAGGCGATGACTACGGAAATGCACTTTATAGCTTTATTCAGGGCTTGTTGAAGATTACAGATGTTACTTATCTCTCGCGGGAGCGAGTACGTTCGACTTTCTTGGAAGATTTCAAACTGTTTATGGCGAGAACTGTACCTGAAAACAGGCGTAGTTTCGATTGGCACGACCCGGTTCGAGATCCGAATGCTATGTACACAGTAGACTGCTTCATTAATGGCATGGGGAAACCCATCATTGTTCATGCACTTTCAAATGATGACAGAACCAGAGATGCTACTATTGGTTTGCTTCAATTCGAGAAATGGGGAATGGAATATCATTCGGTGGGCGTCTTTGAGGACCAGGAAAGCATCAATCGCCGCGTGCTTGCACGCTATAGCGATGTAGGTGGGAAACAATTCTCAAGCCTAAAAGCCAATGAGGAACGCATTGCCCATCACCTTAATGAGCTGATCGCCCAGGGATGATGGAAAATCCAGATCATTGCAAGCGCTCATTGAGGACTCATTCTGGCCCGGCCCTGCGGATCGGGATAATTTATCTGCATCGTGCGAGCATGTGGAGTCTGATGTGTTGGTAGCAGTAAAGCTGCATAAATGGGCCATTGTCGAATTGCCATCAGCCGTATAAATTGAGCTCCAATATGGAATCGGAGGTATTTTCATGTTCAAACCAATTCCGGCAATCAACAGCCTCATAGAAGAAACTACCATCAAGCAGTTTCAGGAAATGATGAGGTCAGGCCAATTGACCTCAAGGGATTTAGCGAAGGCCTACATACACCGTATTGCCTTGTATGATAGGGGAGGCCCTGCCCTGAATTCAGTACTCGAGCTGAATCCTGAAGCGTTATTCATTGCAGAAGCGCTGGATGTAGACCGCATCCGGAAGGGGCCCAGAGGCCCTCTTCACGGAATACCCATTTTGGTCAAGGACAATATTGACACAGGTGACATGATGCACACCAGCGCAGGATCGCTGGCGCTTGTTGATTCTTATGCACCGGAGGATTCTTTTGTTGTTAAGAAACTGCGTGAGGCAGGGGCTTTGATCCTGGGTAAAGCCAATATGACTGAATGGGCAAACTTCATGACTGACAACATGCCCAACGGATACAGCTCTCGCGGCGGGCAGGTATTAAACCCCTATGGCCCCGGGGTGCATGACGTTGGTGGTTCTAGTTCCGGATCCGGGGCGGCAGTAGCCGCAAATCTGGCTTCTGCTTCAATAGGAACTGAAACTTCAGGTTCCATCCTCAATCCTGCATGCAACAATTCCCTTGTGGGTATCAAACCAACAGTGGGGCTTGTGAGCCGCAGGGGCGTTATTCCTATTTCCCATGTGCAGGATACGCCGGGGCCGTTAGCCAGAACAGTTGAAGATGCAGCCATTCTTCTCGGTGCCATTGCAGGCATTGATGAGCAAGACGTTGCAACCTACTCAAGCGAAGGCAGAGCATACGGCGATTACACTCAGTTTCTGGATAAAGACGGGCTGAAAGGCGCCCGGATAGGCATTGCAAGCTCTTTCGCTGAACGTCTGGGTGACGAGTACCGCGGTATCTTCGCCGCTGCAGAGCAGGCGCTTAAGGACGCCGGAGCCTGTCTGGTAGACGTCGATATGCCTCGCCCTCAACCGTGGCAGTCGCTTAGCCTGGTTTATGAGTTCAAACCGGCCATTAACAAGTACCTGGCCAGATTATCTCCGGGTGTGCCGGTACATTCCCTTAAAGAACTCGTTGAGTTCAACGAAAGCGATCCTGACAGAATGCTCAAGTATGGACAGACTATCTTGATCCAGTCTGAACAGACAAGCGGCACGCTTACCGAAACTGAGTACATTTTGGGAAGAGCCAGGGAAGAAGAGGAATCCCGGGAGAAGGGGATAGGCCGGGCGTTGAACCAAAATAACGTAGAAGCGCTTTTCTTTCCGAATTTGATGAATGCTGCTATTTCGGCAAGAGCCGGATATCCTTCTGTTTCAGTGCCTGCAGGTTACACTGAAGCAGGCCGCCCTGTGGGCGTTACGTTTGCCGGCCGGGCGTATTCGGAACCTGTGCTTATACGGTTTGCGTACGCTTTTGAACAAGCAACCAAAGCAAGGAAAGCGCCGGCGATTGTATAGTATACTGGCTCGGCTGTGAAGCCACTCCGGCGGATTTCAGGGCTTGCGGGCTGGTGACTGGCTCGGCTTTGGAGCCACTCCGGCGGGTTTGGGAGTTTACAGGCAATCAAGTGGCTCGCCCACAGAGCCACTCTGAGAGATTTGC
>DUTL01000031.1 GCA_012842105.1 Candidatus Fermentithermobacillaceae bacterium
AAAACGATAGAATCTACCTCTATGCTTATGGGTTGGTATCTTCCGCCACGCAATTTGACTTCATCCAGGATTATGGTATGGCAAGCGTTTTCAAGCATGAGGCGCGGGCCCGGGGTTGAAACTGGGCTCAAACTCGAAACACATGGTTGCCCCGGTTCCTGTTGGTTGCTGCAGGCCACGATCTCAGGCCTTGTGGCATCCATAGATCTTGCCAGTTCTGCCTTGCAAATCAGAAAATCCAGTTCTCCAATGGCCTGTGCAGCCGCTTCAATATCAGAAGCATGCTTTGTTACCCTGGCGGACAGATCCAAAAGCACTTCTTCTTCCTGTTCACGCTCTCTTACCTTGAGCCTGTTTATCTCTCTTTCAAGCCTGACGGCATTCCGGGTAGCTTTCAACCTGAAGTAAATGTGGGTAAGGGTTTCCCTGGTTTCACCCAGTTCAGGCATTAGCCTGGCTTTTTCAATGTGGGCATAGTTTGTCTTGCGTATGGCAACCTCCTCGCTTACCCCGGGCCTCCGGCCTAAAACCCTTTCAACTTCCGCGGCTTCATTGGCCATTTCCTGGCGCCACATCTTTTGCTTTTGCTTGCGCAGTTTCCTGGTTGCAGCAAGAGGTGGCGAATAAGCGTCACTTACGTAGAAAGAAGGTTGGCCTTGAGAACCGGGGGCAAGCAGTTTCTCAAGTAGCTCCAAACCCGGAGGTACCGCCTTTCCAGGCCACCGGAAAATGCCGGCCGCTTCTTGTACGTAGCGTATTCTCTTGACGCAGAAGCACAAGTGAGCAACAATGAACAATTCAGCAGGCGGGAGAACTTTATCTTCGCCTAAGAGGGCTATGGCGTAAAAGGGATCTTTTGAACACTCCAAAATCCCCAGCATTTCCGTGAATAAGGCGGGATTGTCATCCCAAAGATTTATGATCGCTTCAAGGCAGTCCAGCTCCCATTCAAGGCTTTGCTCCATACCGGGCAAAAACGGCCTTGCGCTTGCTTTAGTTCTGCGGCCAGGAGCCGACCTGGGTGAAACGGCTGCCCAAACCTGAGCAAACCCCAGGTTTTGCTTTGTGCTTGCCGGTGTAAAGAAATCTTTAACGCCCCTTGGCCCCTGTGCATATTTAGGGCCTCTTGTTACCCCACGGCCATTTCAGACACCCCCTTGGCGCTCTTTTCTCCTGAAACAACGTCAAATACAGGTAACGGGTACCCTAAATCATTCAGGGCAGTTCCAATCGCACAAACCATTTCCGCAGGGTCATAGGATATTCCATAATTGCTTACGGGGTTCACGGTTACGGCCAGGAGGTTCAACTCTTGTGTTACATACAAGTTAACTCCGGCGTTCTTGCCTGCGAATATGCTCACAGGGTCCCTGGCTATCACTGCAAACTCAGGATCTTTCACCCATGACCGGGCCTTGGACAGGAACCCCTGGTTTACTGCCCCGGGAACCGTCACTGCCACCGCATCACCTGTTTGTTCCAGAATTTCGTCCTCGAAGCCCAAGACAGTAGGGTAGCAGGTAGGCCTGAGGCAAAGCCCCGCAGCAGGCGGGCCAAGGGCGCCCCGTCTTTGCTCGCTGCAGCGTTCAATAAAACACACCGCATCTTTGCTCATGGCTTCCCTGGCAAGGCAGGCAACATCCTTGCTGTCGTGCTCCGGCCTTGACAAAAGCCACACCAGGAAACCCAGTTGCTGTGCCATGGCTTCAAGATTGCTGTCTACCGCTGCCCCTGTAGCCAGAATTGTGGCATCAGTCACCCGGGGGCTTGCAGCCGCCATGCGGTCCAGGGCGCCGTCGACAAGTACAATGCCGGCGCCGAACGCAAGCAGTTTGCTCACAAGCGCAGATAGCTCCCGGGCACTCCTGGGGCCTACAAGCTCAAGGGCTGCCGGATCTACGGTTTTGCCAACTACAAGACGGCCAAACAGCCCCGGCCAATCCAGGACGTCGGCAATTTCAAGGCACGTGGCCGATTCGCCAAGTACGCCTTCGGCCGTGGCAACCCACGCACCTGAAGGCACAACCACGCTCGGCTTGGGTTCTCCTGTGAAAGCATCGATGGCTTCTCCGTCGCGCCCTGATGATACAAGGCCTACTGACACGCCTCTCGAAGACAGTTCTGATATCAGGTAGTTCATGGTAACTGTCTTGCCTACGTTTTTTGCAGTTCCGACTATTGCAACAGAACCGGCGCCGCTCATGGCCACCACATCTACAAGCTGTTTTGCCGTCAGAATCACCTCCGACCGTGTGCTTGCCCGGTACTCCCGGCTTGCTTCCGTGTGACCGGGCTCGTAAAGACGTTCAACACAATACCGTGTGAAACTTCACGGGAAATACTACGTAAAATGCCACTGCCCTGCAGGTTTCACATGCACCGGTTTCCCGGAAATATCCACCCTGGCCATAATATTCTTACTCTTTGCTCAGAACACACCCCTGGCAAGGCTCGCCCTGTGAGCCTCCATG
>DUTL01000032.1 GCA_012842105.1 Candidatus Fermentithermobacillaceae bacterium
AGCCGACCTGGACAAGCTTAACAGGGAAAGGCGCAGCATTGAGCAAGCCATGCTCGAGGAATGTTATGAGACAATTGACAGCCTTACACCAGTCCGTACAGCAGGAGATGAGTTGAGCCCATGTGAAGAGGCAGCCGTGAACTATGCTGGACATTCGCGGTATTCTGTTTGTGCGTTCGGGGCCTCCTGGCATGAAGGAGTTTTGGGTATTGCAGCGTCCAGGATGAGAGACAGATACTGGCGGCCTTGCGCCATGGTTGCAGGCCAGGGCCCGGTACTCAAGGGTTCTGTAAGGGGAATCCCGGGCCTGAACGTTCACGAGGCATTGTCTGAGTGTAGAGAGTTGCTCGTCAATTTTGGCGGCCATAAAGCAGCAGGCGGTTTTTCTGTACGCAGCGAAAACATGTCTATGTTTGCAGACAGGTTTGAATCTGTTGTCAAACGGCTTCTAGGGGAAAACTTTATTGAACCGGTCTTGCAGCTGGATGAACTGCTTGATGTTGAAGATTGCCGTGAGGAGACGCTAATGCCCTATGTATCGTTAGAGCCGTTCGGAAGGGGGAACCCCAGGCCTATGATAGGTGTTTTCGAATGTAAGATTAGGGGTGCAAGGTTGCTGGGCAAAGCCCGGAACCATCTTGAACTCACAATTGGCGGAAAGCACAATCCGGTTAGGCTGATATGGTTCGGGGCAGGCGACACAACTGTGCAGGCTTGCCTTCCCGGAGTTTGCGACCTGACATTTACCCCCAACAAGAACACATACCTGGGCCGGGAGCGAATCTCTCTGTTCATAGAAGACGTTCGCCTTCCCTGGAGCCTATTAGGCCATAATTACCGGGAACTCGCGCAGCATGTTTCGGGCCGTGGACCTACGATCATCTATACGTGGAGCAGTGATGCAGCGTCAAGCATATGCATTGGGCTCTTGCACCAGGGGGTTGAGGCCGGTTTGCACTTAAGGGGGCAGGACGGAGCGCTGGCCCATAATGCAAAGCTTATTCTGAGGAGGGGAAAAGGGGCAGTTGTATCAACTTCCCCATGGGATCTTGTTGGTGAGGGCTTAGAACATGATACCAGGCTGCTGGTGGTTCACCCTCCAATTTCCGGGGCATCGTGGAGCAAACTATCAGCTTTTTCAATGTCTCAAGGCGTAAAGTGCATCTTCCTTGATGGTTACCTGGAAGATTCTAACACCTGGCTTGTCGCCCGTTTTCCCTCAAAGGAATACATTGAACAGGTGTGGAAGTCTCTTGTTGAGAGGCCGGGTAACGGGAAGATACCTGTATGGGAGGCCGGCCCCTTGTATTCCAGAGGTTTTGCAGAACGTGAGGGGGCTGTTTACGAACATGAACTAGTCCTCTTGGAGTCGTGTATTTCCATTATGATGGAACTGGGCATGATATCTTACGATGTTATTAGTCGCGTGCCCTGGTTTGTATTGCACAGGCCCAGAGGACAGGTTAGCCTTTCAGGATCCGCCCTGTATGTACAGGGGCGCCTGGCCCGGAGAGCTGCCGGGCGGTTATTGGAAAGATTTGAGGGAGGGATAAGGCATGGGGGAAAGCGTTGAAAAAGAGATAATATCGAATATCAGAGTAATTCCGGATTTTCCCCAGGAGGGGGTTAGTTTTAAAGATATAACTCCTCTTCTAAGAGACCCAAAGTTGTTTCAGAAATGCATTAATGCCCTAAAAGATGTATGCCACGACATAGACTTTGATGTTATTGTGGCGCCTGAAGCCAGGGGGTTCATTGTAGGGAGCGCGCTTGCTTATGCTATGGGGAAAGGTTTTGCTCCCGTAAGGAAAAAGGGCAAGTTGCCCTCGGACACTCTCAAAGGAGAGTACCAGCTGGAATACGGAACGGATACCCTTGAGATACATAGAGATGCCGTAGATCCAGGGCAACGGGTATTGATCCTGGATGATTTGCTTGCTACCGGAGGCACTATTGCAGCTACCATTGATATGGTTGAAAAACTGGGTGGCAAAATTGCTGCGCTGGTGTTTTTGATTGAGTTGACTTACATCCCCGGTAGGGCTAATCTATCTAAAATGGGTTATAAAGTTGCATCAGTGGTTAAGCTTGACAGTTAGAGACCGTACAGGGTTGCAAGCAAATCAACGGTGCTAATTAATAAGATGCATTGAGATAAGATGTATGCTGCAAAAGGCGACATTCGGGCGAAAGGGCAAATCCGAAGATGTCGCTTTTTGAAAATGATCAGGGGGGCAGACAGTGAAGCCATGGCAGTTACCAAGCTGCGAGAGGACATAGGTGCACATCTGGGAGGCCAGGACAGGCAACTGGTCCAAAGGGCCTATGTTTTTGCTGCCAGGGCTCACGACGGGCAGTTCCGGCTGTCCGGAGAGGAATATATCGAGCATCCGGTTGCTGTAGCCTGGATACTGTCTGAACTGGAAGGCGACGCCCAGACCCTCGCCGCTGCCCTGTTACATGATGTAGTGGAAGACACTGACATTACCATTGATGAAATAAGGCAGGAGTTTGGCGTTGAGATTGCCAGGCTGGTAGACGGTGTAACCAAACTAAGCAGAATACAGTTTCACTCACGAATGGAAGAGCAAGTATCGAACTTGCGAAAGATGTTCCTGGCTATGGCGGAAGACTGGCGGGTTGTAGTAATACGGCTCGCAGACAGGTTGCATAACCTTAGAACCCTCGACGCGCTTCCTGTAGAGAAACAGAAGAAAACGGCCGAAGAGACTTTGGACATATACGCCCCGCTGGCCCATCGCCTGGGAATATGGCGGTTTAAATGGGAACTTGAGGATCTGGGGTTCAGGTACCTTCATCCTGAGGAATACCGGTCACTTGCAGAAGGGATTGTCGCCAAACGCAGCGAGCGTGAAGCTGAGGCGGCCATGGTAATCAGCCGTTTAGAGAGTCTGCTTGGAGAGCACGGCATCCAGGCAGATGTTCAGGGCAGGGCCAAAAACCTGTACAGCATACACCGGAAGATGAAGCGCCAGGGTACGGACCTTTCCGAAATATATGACCTGCTTGCCGTCAGAGTGATAGTTGGGACAGTCAGCGATTGCTATGAAGTTTTGGGGTTAGCCCATACACTGTGGAAACCCATGC
>DUTL01000033.1 GCA_012842105.1 Candidatus Fermentithermobacillaceae bacterium
ATGGCCCACCCATTCACACAATTCGTGCGTCACTATTCGGTGCCCGGCCAGAGGGCCCACGTTGCGTTTTCGAGGGCCCTTTCAGAACTCCTCATGCTGAAACCTACCAGGAACCATAGGCCCAGGATAAGCACAGTTTACCCGGGGCCCCGGTTATCCCGGCTTCTGAGTTTCCCGGCTTCCCGTACTGCAACCGCGGATCGCGGAGACGGGCCCACAGAGAGCATGTGCCGGGTTTATACCCTGCTTTAGCCATAGGCAGGCTTCCCGTATTCCGAATCTCCTGGCTGCAAAGCCGTTTACACCCTGCTTTGCGCCATATTTAGCAGCGGCTGTTCTACTTTCGGGCCACGCCGTATGCACTACATGCCGCTTTCGAGTTCATTCTTGACTTTTGCCCAGTCATCCAGGAACCTCTGTATGCCTATGTCGGTAAGCGGATGGCGCAACATTGCCTCAAGCACCTTGTAGGGGACAGTGGCAATATGGCACGATACCCTGGCAGATTCAAGCACGTGCATAGGGTGGCGCACAGATGCAGCTATTACCCTGGTAGGCAAATTGTAGTTCTCCATCATGATAACCAGGTCTTGAACTATGTCCATTCCCTCATTGCTGATGTCATCCAAGCGCCCTATAAACGGGCTTATGTAGGTTGCGCCTGCCAGAGCCGCCAACAACCCCTGAGTCGCTGAGAATACCAAAGTAACGTTAGTGTTTATCCCCTCTTGAGACAGAACATTCACAGCTTTTAGCCCATTTTTAGTCATAGGAATTTTCACAACAACATTAGGAGCAATCTTTGACAATTCTCTTGCTTCTGAGATCATTTCCCGGAAATCCATGCTTAAGACTTCAGCCGATACAGGGCCGGGAACCATATGGCAGATTTCTTTGACCAGGGATTTAAAGTCCCGCTTTTCCCTGGCAACCAGGCTGGGGTTTGTTGTAACGCCTGAGATAACCCCCCAACCAAGTGCTTCTTTGATCTCCTCTATGTTTGCTGTGTCCAAAAAAAGCTGCACGTGAGGCCCACCTCTTTCAGATAAATATGTGTTTTTAGCGTGCTTTTCATGTATTTGCCTTTCTCTTTGCGGCTATCCTTTTGGCCTTGGCTCTGCACATCAATACAACTACTTCCGGGGCAGCCTGAGTATCTCGCGAGCCTCTGACGGTTTGGCCACAGGACGTCCAAGTTCTTTGGCCAGCCTTGCCATCCTTGCTACCAGCTCAGCGTTTGATTTGGCCTTTACTCCTCTTGAATAGTATATATTGTCTTCGAATCCGACACGCACATGCCCGCCAAGCACAGTTGCCATGGCGCCTAACGAAAGCTCATGCCGGCCTATCCCTGCCACTGTCCAGGTAGAACCGGCCGGAATCATTGATACCATGTGAGTAAGGTTTCGAGGATCCCCTGAAATAGCCCCCGGTACACCTATCACAAAATCAAAGTGGCCCGGAAGATCCACAAGTTTCTTCAGCGCCAGTTTCTTAGCAGTCTCTATCATCCCTACTTCGAAAATCTCAAATTCAGGTTTGACCCCGTTGTCTTTCATGGCTTTGGCGAAAAACTCAATGTCGCCCTGGGAATTGGTGAAAATGCCATCGCCGAAGTTGCATGTACCACAAGTAAGTGTTGCCATCTCGGGCTTAAGTGATACAGGGCCTACCCTTTCTTCAATTGTCATGCCTACGGCTCCGCCAACAGATACCTGAACAATCATATCGGTCTTGGCTTTGATCAATTCAATGATCCGGGAATACACGTCAGGATCTTGAGTAGAAGTGCCGTCGGGATTTCTGGCGTGGATATGAGCAAGGCTTGCACCTTCATTCCAGGCCCGGAAACATTCCTCGGCAATTTCCTCAGGGGTGTAAGGTACATTGGGGTTATGTTCCTTGGTAACTTCGGCGCCTACAGGGGCAACGGTGATTACTAAAGGATCCATTGAGACTGACCTCCCTTGGATATTCACTTGATTCATTTGATTCGCTTGATTCACTTGTGAATAGAGTTATGGCTATTCGTGTTCACTGTACAAACTTGCCGAACATTCGGCAAGTTCCGCTGGGCTATACGACTCGCCTATGAGGTGCCCAATATCCGGCAAGTTTCCGCTAACACCGTTAACACTGTTTGTGACGGCGAGTGCTTGGCTGAACTCGGGATAACCAATCAATCCTTAGGGATGACCACAGTGCCTTTGGCCCTTGCAACCAAAATGGGTTCTTCAAGCACCCTGGCTTTTGATGGGC
>DUTL01000034.1 GCA_012842105.1 Candidatus Fermentithermobacillaceae bacterium
ACTGAATGCTTTCAAAACCATGGTCCAAGAGCAAAGAGCAGAGATATCCGGCCTTCAACATGAGTTAGGCGTAACCCTGGAGAGGCTGCATACCGTTGAAAAGGAGTTAGAGGAACACAGGGGTTCAGCCCATAGAGAAGACATAGAAGAAAAGTATGAATTGGTGAGACTATTGGATATCGACCCCACCTTTGTAATAGACCTGAAATACGCCACAAGAGATAACTTCGTGGGACGGCAAGTTTATCCTGATAATTCCGCCGCTGTTTTGCGCAAATCTACAGCGTTGAAACTCAAGACAGCCAACGGAATATTCAAGCAAAACGGATACCGCATAAAAGTACTGGATGCGTACAGGCCGCAGCATGTGCAATATGTGTTTTGGTATTTTATGCCTGACATTCGTTTCGTCGCAGACCCATTGAGAGGTTCGAAGCACAACCGGGGCGCTTCGGTTGATATTACCTTGGTTGATCAAGATGGCAACGAAATAGGAATGGGCACCGAATTCGACGATTTCACGGAAAGGGCAGCTTATGACTATCCGGGACATACTGAAACAGCCCGCAAGAACATGAAATACCTGCGTGATGTAATGGAGGAAGCGGGGTTCCAGGGAATATCCACCGAGTGGTGGCATTTCGATGATGTAGGCTGGCAGGAGTATGATTTGCTTGATGTAGGGTTCGAAGGACTATGACGGTGATTGTGATCTCCAAGATACCAAGACGCCAATGATAAACGGAGTCATTGGGGGCAGCTCTCAACATCATCTTGAACATTGTTCTGTCACAATACATGGGCGTATCCGGATTAGAATCTCAAAGTAGCTTGGCAAGAAGTTGGACGAACCTCTTCTCAGGCCTACGTCGACTCTAGAAGCCGCCCCACTTGTTTCGAGCCAAACCGGTTGCCCAGATAGATCATCAGAAGTGCCACAGCCGCTACCGCTGCGTGCAGAATCATGTCAAGCCTGGCAAGGGATGATCCGGGATAAGCCCCCTTCATTACCAGTATAGCGGGAAGCATCAGCAGCAAAACAAACACCATCACCAGACCTATGCTGGCAAGCATCACTGTCACTAGTTTCCCTTTTCCCTTTCCGCTTTTCGACGACCCGATCTCTACCCTGATGGTGAAATCCGGGAAGTACGCGTCAAGCAGAATCTGAAACGAAGCGACTATGGTTGAAATGGACACGCCCAGTAGCAATTCACGCCACAGCGGGTAATGAGGCAAACCGGTGAACTCAAAGATGATGAAGAAAGGCAGCATCAACACAACGCTTGGAAGCATAGCATAAACAAGCTTAGCCCGGAATAAACTTGCGCCGCCTGTGGGATTTGCCTGCAGCAGCCAGAAACAGGGGCCTTCACGGCTCAGAGAGATACCTCCGGTCTGAGCCCCTACGACAGCGCCCATAAGGCAGGCCATCATCACAAGGGTGCCAGAGATCGTGCTCTGGGCCGATTCAAAAGACCCGTCTCCTCCCATAGCCGCTCCCCGTATGGTGTTATACGCGAAAAACCCTAACACGATGGCGCTTGTCGCCAGGCCATACCAAAGCACAGGATCTCTGAAAAGCAGTCTCAGGTCCTTGCCCAAGACCGTCCAGAATGTGCCTTGCATCCTGGGAGAGCCTCCGGCCCAGGCCCGCGATGCGTCTGAAACCTCTGACACTTCTAGGCCCGTCCCAACTGTTTCTCCCACGGCGTCATTCACGGGGTATGCCTTGCGTTTTCGAACGGCCCTTCTCATGCCAAAGGTTGTGGATGATCCCTCGCCCAAACCCGACCAGCCTGCAAAATACCATTTCTCAGACATTTTCACCGCCAGCCAGGCAAAGGCAACAGCAGAACACACGAGAGGCAAGGCATAGTGAACTGGGCTCACTCCAAACCTCTTAACCGTACCCAGAATTGAATTGACTGCCCAGGCCGTAGGAAGATACCACGTCTTGGACAGGTTGATGGACCCTATCTGTTTCAGCATATCCATAGGATCTGAGCCTGTAGAAAGCCTGGAACTTAACATTTGAGTGGTAAACACTATGAACAGGCCCAGGACAGCTCCAACAGCAACAAACGAACGCTTTAGTTTGGCACCCGGCAAGTACCTCATAGCGAAAAGCAGTATTAACGTAACTGCCGCGTGCACCGTGAGCAGCAGAAGCATGAATGACAGTACCATCATCAGATAAAATAAGAGCCCGGCCCGGTTAACGTAGCCCCAAGCAAACCAGACGGGGACTCCAAATACCAGGACCATAGGCACAAGAGTGGTATAAGCAGTAATGAATTTAGCTGCAAAAACTGATTGGGACGGAACAGGCTGGGAAATCAAAAACCCAATATCATCAGATTCGTATAGGGTTCGAAAGGTGACCTGAAGCCCGCTTAGAAATACGAGCACCAAAACATAGATAGCGAGGCCGTTGAATATGTTCACAGCTACAGCGTCAGCCATGCCCGGAACCGGAGCAAGATAGGTCTCAAGATAATCAAAAAGCTTGTACGCCCCGTAATAAGTTCCCGCACCCAGAGCAACATACACCAGAGAAACCAGCCACAACTGCACTTTGCTCTTTCGCTCTCCTCGCATACCCCTGTTCAGCAGCGACACAAGATCCATTCTCAATATCATCCAGACATACTCCACAGTAACACCTTCTTCCATATGGCCGGGCATTCCCGG